>JBIJCS010000310.1:0-6175 GCA_044344575.1 Pirellula sp.
ACGAAGACATTCCGGATCAGTCTACCGCACAAGTCACCGTGTCGATTCGGTCGCCTGCGCCCACAGGAGGAGTCGCGGTTCAACTCACTTCCAATCTTCCTGGTGTTCTATCGTTCCCCAGCTCCGTGCAAATTCCATTCGGAAGCACGCAAATGACGTTTCCCGTAACGGCAACCAACAACCAACGCCCCTCCAACCCTCGAAATGTCACTCTTTCGGCAAGCGGTGTTGGTCTTGTTTCCGATTCGTTCGTCTTTGTCGTCCGAGATAACGATCCAGCACTTTGGACCAATCCAATTGATCCATTCGATGTCGACGAATCTGGAAACGTCAATCCGCTTGATGTGCTCATGATGATTGACGAAATTAATCGGAACGGTTCTCGCATTCTCGATCCACTCGATGACGCGAATCTCCTTTTTGTCGATCCGAATCGAGATGGCGCACTGGATCCCCTCGATGTGCTTCTTCTCATCGACGAACTAAACCGCCGCCTCTAATCGCAAAATTAATCGACATTCCGCAAAGAGCATCGCGGCTACGACCGCATGTACCTGTTTAGCCATTCTGCTGTCTCATACTGAACATGCATTACCGACTGCCTTGCACGGTAAGAATGCCCTTCCAATGGCAACATCACTAGTTTGGCAACACCGCCATTGCCGCGAATCGCTTGAAACATTCTTTGCGACTGCATCGGGAATGTCCCTGGATTGCTATCGAGCTCTCCGTGTATCAAAAGCAACGGCGTTTTAATTCGATCCGCGTGCATCAATGGGGACAACTTCGAATAGATCTCTTTGGCTTGCCATAAAGGCCGCCTTTCCGACTGAAATCCAAAAGGAGTCAACGTCCGGTTATAAGCACCCGAGCGAGCGATTCCAGCTCGGAAGCGATCGCTGTGCGCTAATACATTCGCGGTCATGAAAGCACCATAACTGTGCCCACCGATGGCAACGCGATGTGGGTCGATCACCTTTTGACCTGCTAAATGATCAATCGCAGCATGGGCTGCCCCGACGATCTGCTCAATGAAGGTGTCGTTCATCGTCTCAGGATCACCGATCACAGGCATCGTTGCGTCGTCGAGAATTGCATACCCTTGAGTTAAAAGTGCAAGGTGATTTGCGCCGGTGACTCGCAAGAATGCATTTGGATTAATCGCGACTTGTCCAGCCGTACTCGCATCGTTGAATTCCAAAGGATAGGACCATAGCAGCAATGGATAAGGACCGTGGTGCTCAGTCTCATCCGGTAGATATAACGTACCCGACAACGGGACTCCATCCGCTCTTTCGTAACGCACAATACGTTTCGAAATCCTGCGTAACTGAGGTGTGGAATCGATATAATACGTTAGTTGCTGGGACTTCGTTTGGGGTCCGACATTTGTCGATACATCGTTGCGAAGCTCGTGAAGATAATAGTTCGGCGGATCGCTTGAACTCTCACGGCGAGTGAGAAGTTGCAGCGATCCTACATCCCAAGCGAGCACACTCACGACATTCTCCGAACAATCCGCCGGACAACGCCATCGCCGAGTTGTCGCCAACGTATCGAGGTTTCGCTCGTCAAGAAACGGTCGGTTTCCTTCCGGACTAGCCCCCACTCCAGCCAATAGAACGGTTCGCCCGAATTGCTTGGCAACTGAGAACCCTGCTTGATCCGCCTCCAACAAAATGCGTCCAGGATCGCCATACCGATCGCGAACACTGCGATCAAAAAAAACCTGCGATACAACGCTGCATTTCGAATCGACCAAACAATCGGAGTTCCGCTTAGTGTTGCCCCCCATTCCCTCCGCGCCTTGTGATTCGCAATGCAACAGCGATGTTGTCCATCTTCGGTCCCGATCGTATTCACTTGTCATCCACTGTGAAGGGTCTGGAAAAAAGGTCAATCCCGTGAATCGCCCTTTGAGCTTCAGTTTCGACACCGCCGCACCATCGAAAGGTGCTCCCCAAATCTTGAACTCTTCTCGATACTCCGCATGACGACTTGGATCACCACCATCCAAGGCTTCTACCCAAACCAACGTCGCAGGTTTTCCAGGCCACCACTGCACTCCTCTCGGCCCTAAACGAACGCCTTCGATTGGTAATGCATCGCTCAACGGGATATCAGCAACGGATACCAATCGCCGTCCGTTGCGTGCAAGCACCTCAATCGACCTAGGAAAAAAATCGACTGGGAGGGAGAATGAAAATGGCTTTTTCAAGCGGACTGCCAACAAATGTTCACCATCAGGACTCGATGCAGCGAACCAATTCATGCATGGCTCCCCTACAATCAGAGGTGGATCATGAGGGCTGAGAATCGCTAATTGCGAATTGGTATAATGCTCGAAGAGAGACTCATCGAAAGCGTTGTTCAGAAGATCTTGATAGGTGCGTGAAGGGGCTTTTCGCCCATCCGCTTCTTGAACGCTCGGTCCCTCCGGAACAGATTCTTTTTTTGGCTCGTCACAACGCCCAACCGGAACGGTAGCGCACAAGATGCGATTACCATCCGGCATCCAGTCGATTCCTTGAAGTACCGTGTGCAGTCGCTCCGTCAGCAAGACCGGCGAACTTGGGTCATGAACCGAAACATACCACAACTGCGATCCTCGTTCCGTCACTCGCGAAAACACAAAACCGGTACTTCGGTGCGACCATGAAACGAATCCAATTTTCGATTCGAAAGATTGCTCGTCGATGTTCGCTGTTCCAGCATGGGTTTCAGAATTTCCCAACGGTGTTCGCCGATTGGATTGCCGCTCCAATAGAACGAGATTACTGTAAAACTCGGTCTGAAAAAGACTGTTCGATTGCGGGTCGATCCGCAATCCAGCCAGTGGCAGAAATCTTCGAGACAATGCTGATAAATCGGGCAAGGCCACTCGGGATGCCAATACTGCGTGGCGAGCGTCAGGACTCCATATCACCACCGGATCCGGCGGTGTATCGATCAGCTCGACGATGGCCTTCGGTGGCAGTTGATACGTCGTCACGGCCGTACCACAATCAGAAACTTCTCAACCGTAACGACAAGCATTTCAATCCCTGTCACGCTTTGGGCAAAAAACCTTCACTAAACCTTATCCGCTTCGGGGTGAATCCATGGTGCCCGATACGATCGTTTTAGCATCGAAGTGGCTTGATCGTCTCCGACGACAATATGTTTACCTGGGTCGAACGTCAATGTTCGCCCAAGCTGCATGGAGAGGTTTGCGAGGATGCAGGAGGCGGTCGAAATATGCCCTTGCTCAATGTCTGCAACAGGCTTACTGCGATCACCGATCGCTTTGAGGAAATCAAGCATATGATAACGAATCGCAGGCGCGACATGTCGTTCAAGATCTTTCTCGGTCTTGTCTTCTGGGAACTGCTCCAGTTCATACGTCACATCGCGATGCACCGGTTTGGCATCTCCACCTCGTGGCTGGAAATCGTAGCTCATGACGCTCAAGCGCAAGGTTCCTTTCTCGCCGTAAAGAGTTGCTCCCCAAGGGTAAGCTGGATCTGGTGCATCGCCCCAAGTGCGGTGAGTCCAGAGTACATTCAATTCAGGAAATTCGAAGACGGCAGTCTGTGTATCAGCAATATTGGCGCGAGACTCTTTGTCAACAAAGATCCCCCCTTGGCTCGAGACGCGATTTGGCCACCCAAGCTGTAGCATCCACCGTACGGTGTCAAGCATGTGAATGCACATGTCCCCAAGAATACCGTTGCCGTACTCATTGAACGCACGCCAGGACCTCGGGTGCACTAATTTGTTATACGGCAAAAGAGGGGCGGGACCTGTCCACATTTCGTAGTCTAGATTCGCTGGCGGATCGGTATTGGGCGGATTCTCCCGAGCACGCATGTGATAATAGCAATAAACCTCCGCATGTGAGATCTTACCCAATAGACCACTGTCGATGATCTTCTCTTTGGCTTCGACCAAGTGGGGAGTGCTGCGGCGTTGCGTACCTACTTGCACAACCTTATTGTATTTTCTTGCAGCAGCCACCATCGCTTGTCCTTCGGCAACATCGACGCTAATCGGTTTTTGCACGTAGACATCCGCACCGTTCTTGACCGCTTCAATCATCGGCAGCGCATGCCAGTGGTCTGGTGTTGCGATCAAAACGATATCCAGGTCCTTCTCCGCAAGTAGCTTGCGATAATCGCCGTAAGTGCGAGGACGATTACCCGATTTTTGACGCGACTGAACCATATCGGCAGCTTCGCTGAGCATCTTGCTGTCGACATCGCATAGCGACACAACCTCTACCGGAGCAACTTGGATCAATCGGAACAAGTCCGCTTTTCCATACCACCCTGTTCCGATAAGCCCCACACGCTTCTTGGGACTATCCTGCAGCGCGGCGAACGTTTCACGATAACTTGTGAATAACCCGCTGGTGGCAGCAAGCCCCGTACCTAATACTTGGCGTCGATGAATGGAATTTCGCATGGTCTAAATGGAATGAGAATGGTGAAAGAGGAATGAGAATGGTGTAGGCTGAATCAGAGTCGAGTTCAAAATCGAGGAAGGTAATTAACGCCGAGAATCAGCGTCCATCTACCAACCAAGTAGGAGAGTATAACCGATTTCGCTCCGGCCCCTAACGCTGACTTGCGAGGGAAGTGCTGCGAACCCAGTCCTCTGTTCCTCTCCTTTCAGAAACTATTATTCCCGCTTGATTCTGTTGGCGTGGGACGCATCGTGGAAATAAAAGCCAAAAACCCACCTGCGATTGCACTCAACAAATGGCCGTCCCAAGACACCTCGGATCCGACACTGGGTAGAACGCCGAAAATTAACGTTCCGCCATACAAAAACCCCACGACTAACGCTGCCAAGGCCGGCCCGAGGCGACCTTGGCGAAATCCAGCCACCAGCAGAAACGCGATCAGCCCGTACACCAATCCGCTCGCCCCGACATGAAATGCCGGACGGCCAAAGAGCCACAATAGAAATCCGCCGAGAAGAATCACTTCTGCAACGACGACCCACCCTCGCTCTTGAGTCGCCAACACCAATCCCAACAGTATGACTAAAGGCAACGTATTGCTCAGAAGGTGAGCGAAATTAGCATGTAGAAATGGAGAACAAAGTATCCCCCATAATCCGCCGAAATCACGTGGCACGATCCCCCAGCGGGAAAGATCTGAAGTTGAAAACCAATCCCAAAAAAACACCGCCCAAATCACTGAAGTGAATCCGGCAATTTGCGTCGCTTTCGTACGCAACGTTCCTGTTAAGAACTGAGCCATCGGTGCTGAACTCCGGAAAAACCAATCTGCTTACACTTCATTGCTGGACTATCCGGATCGCCTTTTTACCATGGACAACACCGGGTTGTATCGAAAACAAGGGAGTCCCATAAAGTTCCAGCGAGAAACTGCCACTCGCATCGACTTCCGTCGCAATAACATCCCCCACTTCCATCTGCCGGATGTCTTCCTCAGTCAGTGTAGAGCGAGCCATGACAGCGACCAGTTCATGCTGCTGGCGTACCGTTTGCTCTTTGCCGAAGACACCCTCTAAATAAGGAGCTAGTGACTTCAAGGGCACCAACCACATCCCCGAATTGATTTGAGTTCGACCTGCCGTCTCACGAATTCTCACTTCGAAATCGACGATGCAGTAGTCCATCGAACTTGGAAATCGATCTTGAAGCATGCCGTCCGATTTCGAAATTGCTGTTCGTATCACTGCAGACGCTGGCGCGAGGATATCTACAAGCCGCTTGCACCATGGAGTTACCAACCAATCGACTAATCGATCTTCGATGGAAGTCCAATGGAGATCCGCAGGGGAATTCGCTTCATTACCTGTATCGCCACTTGGGACGCCACTTGGGACGTCACTTGGATCGCCACAACCGCCCAACATCACATCGATACATCTTAGCAAGCCAGATGGATCGAACTGGAGTAACCATGCACTACGACCTAGTTGACTCTCACCTGCTCGAATGAACTCGACGAGTCGCGTAGAACGCTCTATACCATTGCTCCGACCCTTTTCAGGATCTTGCGGCCCACAAGTGCTTCCACCCCATGGATGATCCTGGAATCGAACTGACTTAATCTCAATTTGCACATCGCTAACCGATGTCGCGGGAGACAGCTTTCGCCACTCGTCTTGAGCACGACTCGCCCAATTTTGGAAACAACGATGGAGAGGCTCGTCGAGTTGT
>JBIJCS010000311.1:0-6150 GCA_044344575.1 Pirellula sp.
AGGAACCCTGATTTGCCGTAATGCTAAAACGCTGGTCCAAGGAATCGTCCACGTCTCCTTAGACGTCTCTATCACAATCCAATCCGACGAACTGTTCATCAATCGACCATACACTGCCACGTTCGCGCCATTGATGGCCCCAGCCTCGAGCGACGAAGGTATCTCACTGGCTTGTCCTAACAAGTCATGCCGCACAAAGACAGCCACCTGTTCGCCGTGCAGAGCCCCAAGCACACTATCCGTCGCCGGTTTTTCATTGCACCCCAACGAGAGTATACAACTCGCTACCACCGTCATCCAAACCCATCGGGGTACTTTGAAGGCACTCATTCGAGATCCCTGAATCCTGCAGAATAAACTATTGGGGAATCGTCCTAGCTATAAAGAAGCGTCCGCCTTGCCGTCCGCTTGCCGATACAACTCAGTCGGAATCAATATCTCTGCCGGTACCTCTTCACCATCTAAATACTTCAAAATCGCAGCAACCGTCTCCTCCCCAATCCGAACAGGAAACTGAATCGGATCCGCAAAGATCTTCCCATCACGTATCGCTCGCTTGCCGTCAATCTGTCCGTCAAATCCTACGATCTTGATCTTGTCGGCCTTGCCCGCACTCTCTAACGCCGCATAACATCCTAACGCCGATGGATCATTGATCGCAAAAATACCATTCAAGTCTGGATGGCTCTGCAACAAATCCTGCGTCGATTTGTAACTCTTGTCCTTCTGCCCATCTCCAGGCAACACCCCAACGATCTCAATCGATACGCCCTTCTCCTTCGCCTGCTGCTCTAACTCATCCCGAAATCCCTTCGTACGCAACATCACACTCTCAACCTGCGGAAAGTCCAATATGGCTACCTTTCCCTGCCCCCCCAACGCCTCAATCATCGCAATCGCCGCCTGACGCCCCCCGCTATAGTTGTCGGTCGCCACATGCGTGATGACTTTCGCCCCCGAAGCAATCGAAGCAATGTCCGCCGTAAACACCGGTATACCCGCCGCATTCGCCTCTTGAATCGCCGTACCCACCGCTCGACTATCACAAGGTGTCAAAATAATCGCTGATACCTTCTGAACAATAAAATCCTTCACCTGATTCTGCTGCTTGTTCGGATCGTTGTCACCACTGACACTGATCACCTCATATCCAGCCTTCCCCGCCGCAACATTCACTGCTTCGGAAATCTCAAGAAAAAAAGGATTCGCACTCGTAAGAATGGATATCCCTATCCGCTTCCCCTCAACCTGCTTCGATCCCTGCCCACCCCCCAAATCCCTCTTGGAATCCTCTTTCTTTTCACCTCCACACCCAACGAATGTCCCTACCATGACCAACAACATCACTGAAACCAAACGGGTCAAGTTCCTGTGCAAAGCCCAATTCAACATTGCCTAGCCTCCAATGATGTTAGTCGATCCGATTAAGTACGAGTCTGCCACCAGTACGTCCCAACCTGTCGTCCATACGACCTGTCGTATCCCAAGCCTTCTAGTTCTTCGACTTCCCCTTGCGCTGATCAGCCCGCACCGGACGGCCTCGATCCCCTCGATTCCCACCCCTAGATCCCTTCGTGCTGTCTGCTCCACTACTCGCGCTACCAGATTCAGACGACCCAGCCCCAGAACTCGCACCCTGCTTCTTCTTGAAAAAAGGCTCAAACAACTCCGCAAAAGTCTCCGGTGGCTTCGTATTCTTCAACTTGGGCTTGTCCGCTCGATTCCCAGCCGATGGCAGCGTTGGCCGCTGACCAGGTCCCGCATTCGCTACCGCCGACAAAATCTCATTGACCGTCCCCTCTGGCAACGAATCAATCTCCGCCTTCGGTGTGTACTTCTTGATCAAAAATCTTTCAATCAAAGACCAAGTCGACGAAGTGATAAAGTAAATGCATAGTCCCGCAGGTACACGGAAAAATAAAACCCCCATGAAAATCGTCATGATCATCATCATCTGCTGCGCAGTGCGCGTCTGATCATCCGTCGCCTTAGGCATCAACACCTTCTGCTGAATAATGAACAACGCAATCGTAATCAACGGCAGAATATTCAAGTACGGACCAAACCATCCCGACCCACGTCCAGCAATAAAGTCAGGCATCCAACGCTGCCAATCCAACATCATGTCTGGGCCAGCCAAGTTCGAGCACCACTCAATCCCAGGAATCAACGGCTGCTGCCGCAACGCAACGTCCACCGATACACATCGATACAACCCAATCACAATCGGTAACTGTATCATCGCCGGCAAACATCCCGCTAACTGATTGATCCCAGCCTTCTTCATTAACATCTGCTGCGCCGCCATCATCTTCGTCGGCTCTTCCTTCAAAGCCTCCTTCAGCTTGCCCAACTCCGGCTGAATCGCTTGCATCTTCTGCGCATTGACCGCCATCCGACGCGATACCGGAAACATCAAGGAACGGACCATCACTGTTAACATCATGATCGCCAACCCATAGTTGCCGATGACGTAGTAGAAAAAGTGCAAGATCCATCCCAATCGCACGGCAAAAAAACCAAATATGTCCCAGCCATACTCGATCGCTTCCTGCATCCCGTAGGCCGCTAACAACTCCGGTGACTTCGGTCCTGCTACAATCCGATAGTCAGAAACATGCTCTTCCTTAGGCCCCAACGTCTTGCTCGGGGTGACAAACCAAAACTCGGTGTTGTACGCCTGCTGACGATAACGATCAAACTTGCTTGCATCCTGCAACGTACTATTGATCACCCCCGCCTTCGCCTTGTGCAATTCTTGCATCGATTCCGGTGTGGAACCTCCAGGCTGCATCGCCGCCGCAAAAACTTGCGTGTCTAACCCAATATAAGCCATGCTCCGCGCACTGGGCGCATCCTGAGGCCCAAACAATGACTTGTCCGGATCCGTCGGGTTCTTCTTCGCATGATCCACCAACTCCCGCGTCATCTTGATCGCATGATTGCTCTGCCCATCTCCAAAAATCACATCCCGAGCACCTGGAGCACTGAAGAAATGCGGTGATAACTTCGTCGGATACCACCAACCCTCCAACGATATCCCATTGAGCCCCTCCTGTCTCAACGCAATCTCGTGCGGCTTGTCATCCAAATTGCGTACAACCGTCGACAACTCCAAGTGATATCGCCAATCATCCGCCGTCACTGGCGTGCTCACCCCCTCCTTCCCCTTGAGCAACCGATAACGCTTGATCAACTCCAAGTTTGCATCGATACCCGCTAACTTCAATCGCTCCGCCAACGGCAGTCGAAACTCGACCCCCATTCCACCCTCTACCGGAAACCCACTCGCCTCCCAATTGGAATCCAATGTCCCCTCAAGCCCCGCAATGACCCGATCGCTGCCGAATATCTCAACGCCGTCAATCTTCGCAAACGTCAGCCCACACGACCCCTTCGGATCATTGCCCACCACCTGCTCAATCGCAAAGTCATCCTCCGCCCGCAATATAGCTGCCGGCTCCTCGGTCAACTTGGCAATAAATGTCTTCGCCGCTCCACCCGCTTCTCCCCGCTCAACCTCCAACCGCAACTCATCCCCAGGTTTGAGCCGATTCAAAACCTTATTCAATTGATACAACGTTGCAGGACCCTCTAATCCGTCCCATCCAACCAATACGTCGCCCGCTCGCAAGCCCGCTAACTGCTCCTGCTGACAGACTGCCAAGTCCGCTGCCGATCCCAACGGCACACTGTGAACGATCACTCCACCTCCCGACCGCTCCTCCGGTGCCAAATACCCCAAATACCCACCGATGTTCTTCGTCTGCAAAGAACGAAAATTAAAGTGGCCCGGCTCCTTCTGCTCAACCAACTCGATCCGCTCAATCGTCCCACCACGATTGTCCAACGTCACCAAAAAACGATAACCATCCTGCGGATTCATCGTCCCTAATGTCCATCGCGCACGCGATGGCTCCGGCGGTATCGCCAACCCTGGATTTTCCTCCAACACCTTCGCCGACCGAGCCTTCAACTCCTCGATCCGCTTCGATTGCAATGACTGAACCTCCTGCTGCTTCTTCTGCTCAGCTAACTCCTGCATCGCTTGCTGCTGACGAAGACTCGATACAAATAAATAAATCGCCAAGCCCAAAAGAAGCCAAACCAGAAAACGGTTGTTACGTTCCACGCGATGGGTTTCCGTTGACGGAGTAAAAAACAAAGAAGAAAAACGCTGTGAAAAACTCTGTGCGAATCGCAAAACCCTGAATTGTCAGCCCCAACCAAGGATTTGCCTAGTGCAATTATGCATCCTGCAACCCCGCCCTTCAAACGCGCAACCCTTTATTCTTATTCAATTTAAGTCAAAATCACCCCCGAATACTCGCAGCGGACACCCACACCAGACCCCCAATCGTCTCCTTAGCTACAACCGTCAGAATCATTAAAAACCCTCAACTCACCACCCAGCCTTTTCCGATAGTCCACGAGAACGAGCGAAGTCGCTCATTCGAAATGCAAAGCCGTATTCGATGCTGGGGGTTATGTCATGGTCTCGTCGAAAATCTATCGTTCCGCAATCCGAAGATCGCAGTTTCGATCCTACTTACTAAACTCCATCGCGCTGAACACACTCTTCGCCTCCGCTTGCACCCTCGCACCGGCATCCTTCATCCTCGAAACTGCCCAAGCCCAAGATTGGAACCGATCCGCCCCAATGCGAGCCATCGGCTTGCAACCAAAACAAATCAAACCCCCAGCGCCCATGCCGCTCTCACTCCCCCACACCCCTCCCGCGAATCTACCAGAACTCGCTCTCCCAAATCCAACACCAGCACAACATCCAGAGCACGACTCGAACATCCAACTCGCCTCCGGTAACGATGCTACACCTAATTCCGTTGTCAGCGCTATCGCTACCTCCGCAGACAGACAACCTAGCATCGTCAAAATTCCCGCGATGAAAGTCGATCTGCCCGTCGTCCAAAATCAAACCGCCCAAGACCTAGCAACCTCCCGAAGCATCGGCGCAAAAGTCCGACTCAGCGCAGGAAGCTTCGTCACCAGCGATGCCGTCAACGCCGGTGTCGCTAGCATCCCCGGCCAAGCAAACTCATCAAACATCAAAGTCACTCGCTCCGGTGATATCACCGCCGAAACACCCGTGAAACTGAGCTTCAATGCGGACCAAGTCGTCGCACTTCCAGCCTTCCCAAGCCCAAACAGCCCATACGCAAAGTCAGGCATCGAAATCCCCGTGCGCGTCGAATCCGTTTCGAACGCCATGAACGCTCTCCCCACTGCAAACACTCCAGCACCCAGCATCGTTCCACTACCAACCCTGGAATTGCCCCCACTAACACCTCCCGCAACACCTCCTTCCATACCTACCACAACATCTCCATCTGCGAATCTCCCAATCGAGAACTCTGTAAATTCCACCGAAGCCCTCGCAACCGACACCCCTTCGCTCACACCAGAACTCTCACCACGAGACTCGCAGCAAGAACCAACTGTCACTGAAATCGAATCCGTCTCACTAGACTCCGAAATGTCGGACGAATCCGAAAAGGATATCGCGACACAAGATCATACTGCTGCACAAAACGATACTGCTGCTCAAGAAGTAATCGCTACACACGAAGTCAGCGCGATCAACCCCAGCGACGAAACACAAACCACTCCAACCAACTCCCCAGTGCCTGTTACCAACGACTTGAGCTCCAAAGTCGTAAGCACTCCAGCACCAGTCTTCGCACCACGCTCGCCCAATACCGTCATCGCAGCACCCATCATGTCAGGGGTTCCCGTAAGCCTCCCGTCAGATGCGGATGCTGCAAAACTAACCGCGACCTCATCGCAAAACACCAGTGGCATACCTGTGACCACAGGTCCACTAGTGATCACTCTCGGTAGCACCCAAATGGATGCCGACCGTGCCGAGAAAATGCAAGTCGAATCGCAAGCGATGCGAGCTCTGCAGACCAAAGGAAGTATTTCCAAAGTCCATATTGTCGACGGATCTGTTTGCCGAGTTGTAGCCAACGGCAATCGCCTATTTGTCGTCGGAGATCAACCCGGCGAAACCCTCGTCGAAGTCTCCACCGATAACGGTGCAAAACCAACCTATGTGAAAGTCTGTGTAGTTAAACCATGGCAGCAAGCAAACAAATCCAGCGTAGCGGTCGACCAAGTTGCTTCCATCAT
>JBIJCS010000415.1:0-4656 GCA_044344575.1 Pirellula sp.
GCAGGAGGCAGTCAATCGCAATGCCGAATTGAACTTGTTGGTTGAGCGGCAATCGAAGCTACAGCGGTTGAGTCCTATCAACGGCTTGATCACCACTTGGGATGTTGAGAAGGTTCTCAATGCGAGGCCTGTGGTAACGGGTCAAGTATTGATGTCGGTTGCGGATCCTGAGGGGCCGTGGGAAGTGGAAGTCTTGATGCCGGAGAAGCGGATGCGGTATTTGGATTGGGGGTTTGCCAATAGGGCGAAGAAGGATGACAAGGGAGAGGAGTATTTGGATGTTGAGATCATCTTGATGACTGCTCCGGAGCACAAGCATTACGGTCGTTTGTATCGTTCGGATATTGGAGAGCGTGCGGAGTTGGACACCGAGGACGGGGCGGTCGTGCGGCTACGTTGTGTACCGACTGATGATGCGTTATTAAATATTTCCCGTCGTCCTGGAGCGAGGGTGATGGCGGATGTGAAGTGTGGAAAGCGCAGTGTCGCTTTCGTATGCTTCTACGAGGTCATCGAGTGGATACGAGCGAACTTGTTGTTTTAAATCTGTACCCAATGGTGTGATTAGCTGCCGGAACTTAGATAAGAGAATTAAGCGTTATGACACAAAAGGTACTTGTAGCCCTATCGGCGTTGGTAATCGCAGTTTCGATGGGTGGTTATTGGTGGCAATCGAAATCGATACCGTTGCGATCGGGTGAAGTTCGAGACGTTGCGCACAATGGCATGTCTGGTGCTGTTGAGGAGCGCGACGTATCGACTGTTTTTCTTGGTGGCGACCAAGGTGCTGCGGGTGTTGAGGGAGTTCAGGGGCGATTGCAGCAGATTGATCAGCCGCCTGTGACGACAAAGCTTGTTGCACAGACGGGAGTTGGGTTGCCTGGTGCTGGACTATCGCCGGCGACGGGGCCTAGTGAGTCGTTGCCCGCGATTGGATCACCCGTGGGTGCACCGGTACAGATTCCGTCTGGAAACGGGTCGGATCTTGGGGTGGGGGGAGTCTCGAAGGATGGTGTATTGCGGTATCGAGCGATTTTATCTTTTGTCAATGACATCAAGGTCGTCGCGCAGGCGGACGGGATTGTGTTGGACATTCTTGTCGATGAAGGTGCGGTGGTGCCGAAGGATACGGTGATGATTCAGATTGACAATCGATTGGCGAATGCAGAGAAGGAGATTGCGATTCGGGAGTTGGAATCGGCGAAGTTGAAGGCGGAGGATGACAGTCAGATCAAGTTCTCGGAGGCTTCGTATGACGTTGCGAGTTCTGTGTTCAAGCGTTCGCAGGAGTTGTATCAAACGGCGGCAGAATCGCTTGATGATTTAGAGAAGAAACGATTGGAGTTGATCAAATCGGGATTTCAGATTGACGTATCGAAGCGGGAGCAGAAGATCAACGAGGCAGCGGTAGGTGTGAATGAAGCGAAGTTAAATGCATCGATGGTTCAATTGGAGTTACGAACGATCAAGGCCCCTTTTTCTGGGGTGGTTGCGAGTGTTCAGAAGGAGCGATATGACTGGGTGAAAGCGGGTGAAGAGATCCTGAGGTTGGTGTCATTGGATAAGTTTCGCGTGAAGGGTACGGTGCGATTGACGGAGTCGCCGAACAATTTAGAGGGTGCGCGAGCGAAGGTGATCGTCCCAGTTGGATCTGGGCGTGTGGAGGAGATTGAGGGGGTGGTAGGTTTTGTCAGTCCGGAGTCACAGGGGACGGGCGCACGGGCGGATGGGACGGATGATTATGCGGTATGGGTGGAGATACCGAACAAGCAGGTTGTGGGTAAGTATTTATTCCGTGGAGGGATGGACGCGGAAGTCGAGATTTATCCCAAGCGTTAGTTCGCTTGGAGTACAGAGTGTGCGGTGTAGGAATTTCTGAATTTGCCGATTGGTAGACGCTTATGACAACGATGGCTGATTCTTTGGTCAACAGTGCGATGCGGCCGCTGAAGCTGCGTCGTCGACCGGATTTAGAATCGCGTCGGCATCGATACGATGGCAAGTCGTATTGGGTGGTCAAGGAGCCGATTGGGTTGAATTACTTTCGGTTTCATGAGGAAGAGTATGCGATCTTGAATATGCTTGACGGCGAGACGTCGTTGCAAGCGATCAAGGATCGTTTTCAAGCGGAGTTTGCGCCGCAGCGGATTAGTTTGCAGGATTTGCAGCAGTTTGTCGGGATGTTGCATCGCAGCGGGTTAGTGATTTCGCATGCGGTGGGTCAAGGCAAGCCGTTGCGACGGCGAGGAGAGACGAAGAAACGTAAGGAGCTGATCGGAAAGTTATCGAACGTGTTTGCGATTCGCTTTCGGGGGATTGATCCTGAGCGGATTCTCAATGGTTTGTTGCCTTGGTTCGGTTGGTTGTTTACGACTTGGTGTTTGTTCTTTGCCATGCTTTTGGGTTTGGCGGCAATCACATTGGTGTTGGTCAATTACCAGGAGTTTCGAGGCAAGCTACCGACCTTTGAAACGTTCTTTGCGGCGAACAATTGGTTGTTCTTAGGGCTGACGATGGCGTCGGTGAAGGTATTGCATGAGTTCGGACACGGCTTGAGCTGTAAAAAGTTCGGAGGTGAGTGTCACGAGATGGGGTTGATGTTCCTCGTATTTACCCCTTGTTTGTATTGCAATGTTTCCGATTCATGGATGTTGCCAAACAAGTGGCAGCGGGTGTTTATTGGTGCAGCGGGGATGTATGTTGAGTTGATCCTGGCGTCGATCGCAACTTTTTTGTGGTGGTATAGCGAAGACGGGATGTTTCACTTCTTATGTTTGAGTGTGATGTTTATCTGTTCGGTTTCGACGGTAGTTTTTAATGGCAATCCGTTGTTGCGATTTGACGGGTATTACATTTTGATGGACATTCTTGAAATTCCCAATTTGCGTCAGAAGGCCAGCGAGATACTCAAGCGGTGGTTTCAGAAGAACTGTTTGGGCTTGGAGTTGCAAGACAATCCATTTTTGCCTCAAGGGAATCGACTGCTTTTTGGGGCTTATACGATCGGTTCTTTTATTTACCGATGGGTTGTGGCATTTGGGATCATCATGTTTTTGAATCAGGTGCTCAAGCCTTACGGGTTACAGTCATTAGGGCGAGCGTTTGCGGTAGCGGGGTTAGCGGGGATGGTTGTCCCCGGCGTGATGTCAGTGGTAAAGTTCTTGAAGACACCTGGGAGGGCGGCGAAGATGAAGCGGGGGAACATATTGACCTCCTTGACCGTGGCGGCAGCGGTCTTGTCGGTGATCGCGTTCTTGCCTTTGCCGTTTTACGTATATTGTCCGACCGAGATTCAGCCGACGCGATCGATCGAAGTTCGCACGATTGTGCCGGGCAAGTTAGTGCGGTGGCATAAGTTTCCGCAGGAGGAAGTCAAGCGTGGGGATATTCTCTGCGAGTTAGAGAATTTGGATTTACGTTATCAGCGCACGAAGGCTTTTGGGGATCTGCAGGTCGCGGAGATCAAGCTACAGGATTTAGAGCGATCTGCGGCGACAGATCCGCAGCAGATACAGTATTTGCGTATTCAGCAGGAGGATGTTGAAGCGAAGAGAAACATTTTGGCGGTACTCGATCAGAAGATCGCGAATTTGGTATTGCGCAGTCCGATCGATGGTTACGTGTTTAAAGCGCCGCCGAAGGAAGAGAGCAAGGCAGCGAAGGCTCAGGAGCAGTTGCCGAGTTGGTATGGAGATCCGTTTGCCCCGATGAATACCGAAGTGTATTTCAGCGAGGGGGATCACTTATGTTTGGTCGGTCCCGAGAAGAAGATGGAAGGGGTGATGATTGTCGACCAGCATGACCGGGACTTATTGGGGGTTGGAGACGAAGTGAGTTTGATGATGGAGTCAGCTCGATTGGAGTCGCTCAAGGGGCGGGTAATTGGTTTTTCGGCTTCGGAGATTAAGGACGCGCCGCCGCAGCTCTCGATTCAGGTGGGTGGGACATTGGATACCAAGACCGATGAGACGGGTCGAACCATACCGATCAGTACTTCTTATCAGGCTAGGGTGGAATTTGAAGATGCGGATTTACCTCGTAGGCCTGGATATCGGGGCGAAGCCAAAGTCCATTTACCATGGAGATCGCTGGGTTGGCGACTGAAGCGATACTTCATGAAAACCTTTAATTTTGAGTTCTAATAGTGGTGGACAAGACCACTCGGGAACTTTAGAGTGGTGAAGAATCTCACAGAGACATAGCGGGAGCGATCTCGTTGTCGATAGGTACGTTTTTTTCAGAGAAAGAGTTAGAGATGTCGAACGAAGAAACACAAGACGGTGGTCAAGCGGCGGGGCAACAGGGGCAGCAAGTTGTTCAGGTTCAGGTCAAGGACGAAGATGCGATTGCTCTGTATGCAAACTTCTGTCGCGTGACGGGATCGCCGGAAGAGTTGATCGTCGACTTTGGTTTGAATCCTCAACCGATTGGTGTTCCTAAGGATCCGATTCATGTCAAGCAACGGATCATTATGAATTACTTCACCGCAAAGCGATTATTGGCGGCATTGAACATGTCGATTCATCGTCACGAGCAAGTTTTTGGTGTTTTGGAGACGGACGTACAGAAGCGTCTGCGAGCTCAGTAATTTCAGGGTAGTAGGTTTGGATTGCGGTTTGCGATTCTTGGTCGATCGTTTACAATCGCGTCGGACAA
>JBIJCS010000039.1:0-15508 GCA_044344575.1 Pirellula sp.
CGGGCCGTAGCGCAGCCTGGATTAGCGCGCTACCTTGGGGTGGTAGAGGTCGGGAGTTCGAATCTCCCCGGCCCGATTTACAGAAGAAAAGCCTTGCAGTTGTGAAAACTGCAGGGCTTTTTTTTTGCGCAAGAAGATATGGGCAAGAAGATGGTGGTTGTGGAAATAGGTGTGGGAACTTTTGATACAATGAAGAGGCCATTGTTTTGCCCTCCATTCATTGAATCAAATGCCATGTTGAAATTGGGAATATCGAGATTATCGAAGAATCATCGTCCGAGATGGTTATTGGCATTTTCGGTAGTGATTGGATGGAGCTGGTTGGTATTTTGTTGCGTGGAGGTTTCGGCTCAAGAAGCGGATGTTGGTGAGTTGGGCGCGAAGGGGGTGAGTGCAGAGGTGCTTGCGGCGCAGGATCGCCGCATTGAGGCGATGCGTCAAGCGTCTGCTTGTACGGTGGGTGTATTTGGGCTTGATAGCCAGGGGGGTGGATCTGGGGTTTGCATTACACCGGACGGATATGTGTTGACGAATTTTCACGTCTCGAGTCCTTTTGGTACGCGGATGCGATGTGGGATGAATGATGGCAAGATGTATGAAGCTGTGGTGGCAGGGATAGATCCAACTGGGGATTTGGCAGTTTTAAAGATGATTGGCAGGGATGATTTTCCGGTGGCGCGTTTGGGGGATAGCGATGCGGTTCGGGTTGGGCAGTGGTGTTTTGCGGCGGGGAATCCGTTTGTTTTAGCAACGAATTTGCAACCGACGGTAACTTATGGATTGATCAGTGGAGTGAGGCGTTACCAATATCCTGCTGGGACGATCCTTGAGTACAGTGATTGCATACAGACGGATGCAGCGATCAATCCGGGGAATTCGGGAGGACCGTTATTCAATGCAACTGGTGAGTTGATAGGGATCAATGGGCGTTGTTCGTTTGAGAAGCGAGGTCGGGTGAATGTTGGGGTTGGGTATGCCATTTCGATCAAGCAGGCGATGAATTTTTTTTGGAATCTTCGATCTGGCAGGGTGGTGGATCATGCAACGTTAGGGTTCACGGTATCGACAGACAGGCAAGGCAGGGTGGTTGTATCCAACATCCTCGACACGAGTG
The DNA here is from genome assembly GCA_044344575.1 of Pirellula sp. Classification (GTDB taxonomy): domain Bacteria; phylum Planctomycetota; class Planctomycetia; order Pirellulales; family Pirellulaceae; genus JBKCUI01. Next base: position 1,115 of record JBIJCS010000039.1, read on the forward strand.
ATGCTTACCGGCGAGGGGTTCGCTATGGGGATGAGATTCTCAAGTTAGGGGATCGCGAGGTGGCGACGACGAACCAATTGAAGAACGTATTGGGGATTTTTCCAGATCAGTGGCGAGTGCCGTTGCGTTATCGGAATGAGGATGGGGTTCAGGACACGGTGATTCGTTTGCAGAGTTTGCACTTGCCTATTGAGTTAGAGAAGATCGTGCAAGGAGAATCGCAGCAGAGGGAGGGTAAGCCATCGGAGGGTAAGCAGGAAAAGGAGCAGCCTGGGGGTGACAAAAGTGAAGATGCGAAGGGAGTGGAGGATCGCAGGGGTGTTGGAGGGAAGAAGGACGCGTATGCCGCGATGGTTCAAGAGCGTCGGGGGTTTAGCAATTACTATTTCAACACGTTGGAGCTTGAGCGGATCCTGAAGTTGCAGAGAGAGCATCCTGTGGCGATGTACCCTAGTGAGGTTTTTGGGGCGGATCGGGTAGTGGATGGTGCGTCGGTGGAAGGGGTGGGGGTAACGGGAAAGGTGTTTGGGGAGGAGACACCGATTTCGATTGAGATGGGTACAGAGAAAATCTTGTGGACTTTGGGTGACAAGACGGAGACGGTTGGTGGGAAGTCGGGCTGGGGAGCTTGGGTGCAGCAGCGCAGTGGTGGTTGTTTAGCGTTGGGGATGCAGGTTTGGTATCAGTGGCATGCGGTGGGCCCTCGGCGGATGGGGGAAGCGATTTATTTGGGGCGTAGTCCAGTGATGGGTCGGATGGAGCAGATGTTTGATACGACGCGCATTTTGCTTGGGGAAATCACCGCGGACGTTTACACGTCTCCGAAGACCGGCGAGATCGCTTTGATCGAGTTGTATCCAGATCGTCAGACCGATCCTGCCGAGATTTATTTTGAGGGGGGGGATGAGGGGCAAGGGGTTCAGGTCATTCGATTGCAGTTTGGATTAGAGACGGCGTTTGCGATTCTCGCAGAGCCGTTGCGAAAGCTACCTGCCGTGGAGGAGCAGCGATGAGAGAGATGTTATTGGTGCTCTTGGGGTTTGCAAGTTGCAGTTGGTGCGCAGCGTATGGAGCTGAGACCGTACTTCCCAAGACAGTGCTTCCCGAGACGCGTGGGGCGGAGAAAGGGGGGCTTGAGGAGTTGCTTGAGCGCAGCGAGCGGTCGGTGGTCAAGTTATATGGTGCGGGGGGGATGCGCGGATTGGAGAGTTACCAAAGCGGGGTGATGGTCGGCGACGGGACGATGATTGTGACGAGTTGGACAACGGTCTTGGATGTTGATCGGGTGCGTGTAGTTACTTTTGATGGTCGTCGATTGGATGCGGAGGTATTGGGTGTTGATCCGGAGTGTGAGATAGCGTTGTTGAAGGTATCGAATGCGGGGTTACCGGCTTTTGCGTTGGATGCTGCGCGGAGGGTTTATCCTGGGGAGCGGGTTTTTGCGATTACCAATTTGTTTGGGATAGCTGCGGGCAACGAGTCATGTTCGTCACAGAAGGGTGTTGTGATGGCGATATCGCAGTTACGACCATCTTTAGCGGGCAAGCAGACGGTGTATCAGGGGCCGATCATTGTGACGGATGCGATGACGAACAATCCGGGGGCGTCGGGAGGAGCGTTGATTGACTTGAAGGGCAACATGGTGGGATTGATAGGCAAGGAGTTGCGGGATGAGCAGAATGGAATTTGGGTGAATTATGCGTTGCCGATTGAAGTCGTGAAGGGATCGATGGAGCGGATACTCACGGGTCAGACTCGCAGTGCGTCGGCGAATTCCAAGGTGGTAGAGAATCACCACGAGTTGAAGGCGTTGGGGATTGCGATGGTTCCGGATGTTTTACCGAAGACACCGGCGTTCATAGATCGAGTACAGGTAGAATCGCTGGCGGGCCGTGCGGGTTTGTTGCCGAATGATCTTGTGTTGTTAGTGAACGATCAGAGGGTAGATTCTCAGAAGGCTTTCGAGAAGATCTTGATGACGATTGAGCGGAATGACTCGTTTTCGATGTTGATACAGCGAGACAATGCTTTGGTACGTATTCAGGTACGTCCGTAGCGGTGCGTTAGTAACGTGGGGGTGTGGAGTAGTGGGTTGCAATTAACTATGAGAAGATCGAGTCTAGGGATGCATCGCGATGAAGTCTGGGCAATGTTGCTGTGGATGATTTTGGTCTTTGATGGTGGATTGTTGGGAGTTTCTTATGCGGCAGAGCCACCGTTAGAGGAGTTGGAGCAGATAGCTTTTCGTCGGGCAGCGGCAGTAGCATCAGAATCGGTGGTGCAGGTAGAGACTTTTGGTGGAGCGGAGTTAGTGAATCGGCAGTTTGCTGCATCGGGACCATCGACGGGTTCTATTTTGTCGAGTGATGGTTGGATTATCACGAGTTCTTATCCGTTTCGGAATCAGCCTGCTTCGATCAATGTGATTCTTTCGGATGGGGAGCGCAAGCCGGCGAAATTAGTAGCGAGGGACTATAGTCGGGAGTTGGCATTATTGAAGATTGAGGTTGATCGGCCGTTGGTAGCATTGCAGTCGAGTGACCGTAAGGGATGGCGAGTGGGGCAATGGGTTTTGGCGTTGGGGAAGACCTTTGAGGCCAAAGAAGCGAGTTGTTCGGTGGGAATTCTCAGCGCGATGGGTAGGGTATGGAACAAAGCGGTGCAGACGGATGCGAAGGTTTCTCCGCAGAATTATGGTGGTCCATTGATTGACTTGGATGGGCGAGCGATTGGGATTCTCACTCCGATCAATCCGGGGATTGTCAGTGAGGGGGAGGTGGAGCAGTGGTACGACAGTGGCATTGGTTTTGCGATTCCATTGGAGGATATCTTAGCGCGGTTATCGAGGATGCAGGCAGGGGAGGATTTGTATTCGGGGAAGATAGGGGTGCGTTGGAGGGGTGCTGACGAGTATGGAGAGTCGGTGGTTTTGCAGGGGGTAACACCTGGTTCGCCGGCAGCGAAGGTGGGGATTGAGGTTGGCGACAAGATCACGGCAGGGGGCCCGACGGCTGAGGCTTTGATTCCGGTGCGCAATCACTCGGAGTTTAAGCATATTTTGGGTCCGGCGGATGCGGGTGGGCGGATTGTCTTGGAGGTTGAACGGGGAGGGGAGAAGCGGCGAGTGGAGTGTGAGTTGGTCAAGGAGTTGCCCTCTTATAGTGAGCCTTATTTAGGGATATTGATTGAGCCGGGAACGGAATCGAAGTCACCTTTGGTACGTGGAGTCATTCCGGAGAGTCCGGCGCAGAGAGCGGGGATTGAGGTTGGCGAGCGGATTGAGTTGATTGGTGGTCAAGGGATAACCGAGGATCGATCGCTGGATGTACGGTTGGGTAATTTGAATTATCGCGAGGCTGTACCGGTTGTGCTCAAGAGAGGGGATGGAACGACACGTGAGTTGTCGGTGGCTTTGGTAGCGCATCCGGAGAATGACATTGAGTGGGAGGATCGACTTGAAGTTCCTGCGGTGGGTGAGGAGGGAGAGGTTAAGGGAGTGCAGGTGGGGGTAGGTACGGTTCAGTTACCGCTTGGGGATGTGAAGAACAAGGCGTTTGCGATCGTTCCATCGACGTATCGGGAGGATGTTGCGCATGGGTTATTGGTGATCTATGCGGATGCTGGAGAGCAGGATCAAAAGCAGTGGAGTGAGGCATGGGAGGCATTTGCTAGAGAGCATCGATGGATCGTTGCCGTTGCGCAATCTGCGGGTGAGACGGGTTGGACATTTGAAGAGTTAGAGATTGGGAATCGGGTTCAGAATTGGGTGACTAGTACTTATTCGATTGATCGCCGGCGTATTGTGTCTGGTGGTATTGGATCGGGATCGCTATTGGCTTACATTACCGCGGCGCAGACTCCGGAGTTGTTTCGAGGAGTTTGGTTATGTAATGGCAAGTTAACAGCGCGAGTGAGGGTATTACCGAGCGAGCCATTCAAGGCGGCTCATTACTTTGTTAATGGGACGGACAAGGGGGTGGAAGCATTCGTTGAGCGGTTGCGTCAGAATGGTTATTCGGTGCAGAGCAGCAGTAGTGATTTGGAGTCGAGCAAGTTGTTGGAGTCTCCGTTGCTAGGGCCATTGCAGCGTTGGATGCGGCTGTTAGAAGCTTATTAAGGAATGGGTGTTAGAGTGAATCGTCCGAATCCTTCTGCAGAGATTCCAATTGCGCGATGGCTTGCCTTGATTGTTGGGAGTGGATTGTTATTGGTGGGATTGTCGATGCGTTTTGCGCCGGCGGTATGGGATGGTCAGCGTTGGATGGCTTCGGACACGTTTAGCAAAGTGGGTATCGTGTTGTTATGCATGTGGTTAGCTTGGCCTGCCGTTGAGGCGATTCGCAAGGCTCCTGGTGGAGCGATTTTGATGATTGCATTGACTGCGGTATTGCTATTGTTTTTTTATCGGCCCAAGACGATTTTGTTTACTGGTCCTTTTATTTCGGTAGCGATCGCGATCGCGTTACTTCGTGGATGGTGGCAGCGGGGTGGTGGTCGTTAGGTTTTCGGATCGTTCGATCCGGATGGGGGCGGGGGTTACGTGGTCACCCATGGCACCATTGGAATACATTTCCTGGGGTGTCGTGCAGGTCGCACAGGTAAGTAAGAATTGCGTTTTGGGTGGGGGCAAGGATTAGGCATCTTCGGGAGATAGCGGGCTGAGGGATCGCACCATGGGGCTTGAGGGGCGGGCGAGTTGCAGGATGGTGCTTTCCGAGTGGGTGCCGGGCATGGGGTAGGAGGATAGGCGGCGCAGATCGACGCCGTGGAGAAGTCCGCGATGGCGAGCTTCGCCCCGTTCTTCGACCCATTTTGGTCCTTTGATCGCTAGAAGCCGACCGATTTTATGCCATTCGTCTTTAAGCCAACCGCAGAGTCTGACGAGTGGCCCGACGCCGCGTGCGACGAGGGAGTCGAAGCGATAGTCTTCAAGGACTTTGGAAACGCTTAGAGGATAGACATTCACTTGGAGTCCAAGTTTTTGAACGATATCCTGGGCGACTTTTGCTTTTTTCGCGACGCTATCGCAAAGGGAGACTTCGAGGTCGGGTCGAAGGATCGCAACGAGGATTCCGGGAACGCCACCGCCGGTACCGATATCGAGAATTTCTTCGTTTGGCTGGAGGAGTTTCGCGAGTTGGTAGCTATCGAGAAGATCGCGTTGAACGAACAGCTCTGCGGTGGTGTGGCGTGTGAGATTGATTTTCTCGTTCCAGTCCCAAGCTATTTGGCAGTATTTCGAGAGTTTTTCCCATGCATCTTGAGGGATGTCGGACAATCCAATTTCGTTGGCTTTGGATTGGAGTTCTTCGATGGTTACTGTTGGTTGGTCGACCACAGATCGCTTTGCTTTCGTTGGGAAAAATGGATAGTTCGATGTAAGATCAGTGTAATCATTGGGAGTCAAAACACAAAACACAATCGCCTTCTCATCGATTATACTTTTTGCAGTCCTGAGCTTGTCTCTGGGACGATAGCTCTCCCCTAGTCACGAATGAAAGTTGTTCGTCATGAAATCCAGTTTTTTGCGTTTGGCATTCTTATTGTGTTTGGTGTCCACCGGTGCATTTGTGCCCGGTTGGACGGATAGTGCTGTATTTTTCTCGCGGGCTAGGGCACAAGAAGCTGGCACGCAGCAGGTTGCGGTTAAGCCGGTACGGATGGGAGCGGGAGCAATGACGTTTGACACTGTCCCAGGGTGGGGGTTGCGTCCGGACGGCAAGTCGGCGATTGGGCCGACACACGGATCGGTGGTGATCGACAAAGCTGGGAACATCTACACGAGTGCAGACCAGGGTGTGTATGTTTTTTCTCCGGATGGAAAAGTGATCCATAGTTATCTTGGGGGAGACTATACGCGGCTTCATGATATGGAGATTCGCGAGGAGGAGGGTGGCGAGTTCATTTATGGTGCTCGCAATGCGAATGCGGAGGGGATCAAGTTCAACGCGGCTAGTGGCGAGGTGGTCTTGCGGTTGAAGTACCCGGAGGAGTCGGGGTTGAATCTCAAGCAGTTCAATCCGACGGCGATTACCGTTGCGAAGAATGGTGATATCTATTTGTCGAATGGTTATGCTTCGAATCATGTTTTTCGGTACGACAGGACCGGTAAGTACTTGAGTCACTTCGGCACACAGGGAAATGGCTTGAAGGAGTTCAACACGGCGCATGGAATGACACTCGATACGCGTTATGAGCCGAACCGGTTATTGATTTGTGATCGGAATCACCAGCCAAAAGGGCGTTTGGTGCATTACTCGCTGGAGGGAGAGTTTATTGAGGAAGTCGTAACAGGATTAGGGATGCCGACTTCGGTGGCGATCCAGGGGGATTTTGTTTCCGTTCCGGATTTGAATGGGCGATTGGTGATTCTCGACAAGAGCAATACGATCATTGCGGTTTTGGGGCATAATCCTGATCCGACCAAGGGTGGCAACTATGGGATTCCCCAGGAGCAATGGATTGAAGGCGTTTTCAGTGGGACGCACGGATCTTATTGGGACAAAGACGGGAATTTGTACGTTCAGGATTGGAATGTTTCTGGTCGTTTGATGAAGTTAGTCCGAGTGTCTCGCTAATCCGAGTGTCTCGCTAATCCGAGTGTCTCGCTAATCCGAGTGGCTTGCTAATCCGAGTGGCTTGCTAATCCGAGTGGCTTGCTAATCCGAGTGGCTTGCCAGGGAGACAAACCGGTGAATCTCAGGGGGTTTTCGATTAGAATCGTGAACCTCTTCTCGGTTCGTGCGGTAGAATAGGGGGGGACGGTGTGGAGTGTAGGGGCTGCACGGTCTTCTCTCGTCTATGATCCTCTAGTTTCCCAGGGTGGCTGATCGGTCGCTTGGTGGTTTGGGTGTCTCGAACATGTTGTCCGAAGGGTGCGAATCTGAGCGGAGTGGAACACGGCGGTGCTGCGTGTTTGTCCCTGCGCGCACTTGGTCCGAACGAAGCGGTGCGTTCTTTAGCGGTCGTGCGTTCGGCTTGGGCAATACATTTCTAGCGGTTTGGGCGATCGTTTTGAGTCTGTTATTGCAGGTTTTATCGGTTGGGACGGTTTTTGGGGGCTGTGGTACGGGGGGAAGTTCCCATTGGGGTGGCGATGGGTTGCCCAGTGGCTCTTCGGCTTTTTCTTCGTTGGTTTCCGTACCTGTGATGTCGTCTGTTTCTCCTGCAAGTCGGAGTGCTTCGGTGGTAGCTAGGCCGGTAGTTCGGCCGGGCGAGTTGAGTCTCAGGTTTTATTTGCGGTATGAGGGTGGTCAATTTTGGTGGACGCTCGAAAGGCCGGTCCCGAGTTGTAAGGGGCTGGAGTGTGGATCGAGGTCGAGCATGCAGCCTACGATTGTGGTTGATTTTCAGGCGCGGAGCACGATGACCCATGTGAATTTCTCATCGTTTGGTTTGCGCGCTGTGTCGGTTGGGCGAGGTGAGGGAGTGTACCCGCATTCGGTGAGGGCGGAGCGGGGTGGTATTGAGGTGGCGGAGCCTCCACCAAGGCGGTTTCTGTAGCGATTGGTTTCGCATTTTGGTGAGTACCGCTTTTTCTATTTGCGGGATCAGAAATCGATTGATTTAGCATTCTCGGACCGGATGTTGGTCTATGGGTGCATGGCGTCAAGTCTTGGGTGGTTCAATCAGTGAACAGGGGCGTTGTTTATGTCTAACTCTGCGGATTCATCTGTACCGAGTGGTATGGGAGGGATGGGGGCTGGCATGCCAGGGAATCAGGTGCCAGGGAATCAGGTGCCAGGGAATCAGGTGCAGGACAAGTTTGCGCAGATGCTCAACGAGGCGAGCAAGGCCAAGCCTCGGTTGACGGTTACCCCGCGAACGCGTCGGTTGTTATTAGCGGTTTTAGCTTTATTTTCATTGTTGTTAGCCAATGGGTTGTATTTATCTGGGATTACCTTTTCGGAGTGGTATTTTCAGAGAACCTTTCAGGACTTGTTCTATCACTACATGTTCTTGATCCATTTGGTATTGGGATTGGTATTGATAGTGCCGTTTGTCGCTTTTGGTGTTTATCACTGGGCCGCGTCGTATAAGCGGCGCAATCGGCGGGCGGTTCGGATTGGATATGCGTTGTTGGTGGCGGGAATTGTCGTGTTGGTCAGTGGGGTGTTATTGATCAAGTTTGGGAATTTTGAGTTCATGCGAGGGGCGACGGGAAAGCGGGTGGTGTATTGGGCGCACGTGGTGACACCGTTCGTTGCGATGTGGCTTTATTGGTTGCATCGGTTGGTGGGTCCGAGGATTCGTTGGGTCATTGCGCAGCGGGTTGCAATAGCGACGGCTTTAGCCGTTGGAGCGATGTTGATTGCGCAGACTCAGGATCCTCGCAAATGGACGAAGCGAGCGCCGAGTGATGGCCAGAAGTACTTTGAGAATTCGTTAGCGAGTACACGTGACGGGAACTTCATTCCGAAGCGTGCATTGATGAATGACGAGTATTGCAAGAAGTGTCATGAGGGTGTGTATGACGATTGGTTTCACAGTGCGCATCATTTCAGTTCGTTCAACAATCCCGCGTATTTGTATGCGGTTCGTGAGACACGCAAGGTTTCCATGGAGCGAGACGGAAATGTGCATGCAGCGAGGTTTTGTGCAGGCTGTCATGATCCCGTACCTTTTTTCAGTGGTGCATTTGACAATCCCCACTACGACGACGTGAAGGATCCGACGAGTCAAGCTGGGATCACTTGTACGGTATGTCATGCGATAACGGAAGTTGAGTCAACGCGTGGCAATGGGGACTATGTGATCGAGGAGCCGCAGCATTACCCATTTGCGTATAGCGAGAATAGCTTACTGCAACAGATCAACATGTTGCTTGTGAAGGCCAAGCCAGCGTTTCACAAGAGCGAGATGCTCAAGCCTGTTCATAAGTCTGCGGAGTTTTGTGGAACGTGTCACAAGGTGCATTTGCCATATAACTTGACGAAGTACAAGGAGTGGGTGCGTGGTCAGAATCACTACGATACGTATTTGCTCAGTGGTGTGGCGGGTCATGGAGCGAGGAGTTTTTACTATCCCAAGCAGGCGGAGACGAATTGCAATGGCTGTCATATGCCTTATAAGGAGTCGGACGATTTTGCGTCGAAGCCACATCCGGAGACGGGGAAGAGTGTTGTGCACAATCATTTTTTCCCTGGGGGCAATACGGCTTTGCCGTATTGGCGTGGGGAAGAGGAGCGGATAAGGGAATCGCAAGCGATCCTTAAGGACTGTGCGAGAGTAGACATTTTTGGGATTCGCAAGGGTGGGACGCTTGAGGGAGAGTTAATTGCGCCGTTGCGACCGGAGGTTCCAGCGTTGCAGGCTGGGGAGGCCTATCTATTGGAGGCGGTGATACGAACGTTGAAGGTAGGTCATCATTTGACGCAGGGGACGGTTGATTCGAACGAGTTATGGTTGGAAGTCAGGGCGACTTCTGGGGGGCGTGTTATTGGGATCAGTGGAGGGCGAGATGCAGAGGGCGCGGTGGATTCTTGGGCGCACTTCGTGAATAACTTTGTGATCGACAAGAATGGCGACCGCATATCGCGGCGCAATGCGCAGGATATTTTCATTGCGTTGTATGACCATCAGATTCCACCGGGCGCGGGTCAAACGGCGCATTATCGTTTGGATGTTCCGAGGGACATATCCGCTCCTGTTGAAGTGACGGTAAGGCTCAATTATCGGAAGTTTGATCGAGGGTTTGTGGACTTCATGGATCGGGCTTATCGCGAGGGAGACAACGAGTTTGCTGCGCGAGGGTCTGGTCGCAATGAGTTACCGATCACGGTGATTGCGGAGGATCGATTGGTATTACCTGTGTTGTTAGCCGATGGAACTCGGGTTGATCCGACGGGTGAGATTGTTCCGAGCAAGGGGGCGATTGAACCGGTGTGGCAGCGATGGAATGACTATGGGATTGGGTTGTTTCTGACGGGCACTGCGCAGTTGAGGCAGGCGGTAGAGGCTTTTTCGCAGGTAGAGAAGTTGGGCCGTTTTGATGGTCCGTTGAATATAGCTCGAACGTATTTCGCGGAGGGGAATCTTGACGGTGCAACGGAGGCGTTGGCGAGGGCATCGACATTTGATCCGCCGCCACCGCCTTGGACGATGGCTTGGTTGAGTGGAGAGGTGGCGAGACAGCAGGGTCAATTTGATGCTGCTGCGGAGAATTTCAAGAGTGTGTTGTACGATCAGACGCAGGAGCGGCGCGATCGCAAGTTTGATTTTTCGGTGGATTATGTGGTTAGGAATCAGCTTGGGGCCACCTATTTGGATCTTGCTTTGGCAGCAGCCAGTGCGGAGGATCAGGAGCGGTCGATGGCTTATTTGGATTTAGCGAAGAGAGAGTTTGAGAAGGTGCTTACGTATGACAGTGAGAATTTGATGGCACATGCCAATTTGGTGACAGTCTTCGAGAGATTAGGACAGAGCGATCGCGCTGAGTTTCATCGCGCGGAGAACTTGAAGTACAAGCCGGATGACAACGCGAGTAATTTAGCGCGTCGTCCGGCGCGACAGAAGTATCCAGCGGCGAATCAGGCGGCGGAGGCATTGGTGATTTATCCGTTGCAGCGCAGTGGAGCGCCGGAGTTGCCCCCTGAGGCGGCAACAGACGCGCTGAGTCTAACTGAGTCGCGTTAGATCAGCAGAATTTCAAAGAGTTATTTTTTAGGACAACGTCCAGGCGAGGCTGAGTATGGCGGGTAATAAACAGGCAAGGAAGAGCCATGGTGTTGGGAAGCGGCGGGACGATGTCAGCAGAGTGCAAGGGGGGATGGAAGTTGGAGATGGCGGGGATGACTCGATCATTGGAAAGATGTTTTGGCGGTCTCTCGCGGTAGCGGGAGGGTTGGCTGCGGTTGGTGGTTTGGTTTATGCGCTGACGCGGCCTGTTGAGAAGCAGCAGATCGAGAAGAAAACCGATACCGTGTTGCCACAGCAGCGTGCGACGCAGACTGCACAGTTAGTGATTCCCGAGATTCCTTTTCAGGATATTACCGAGGAGGCGGGGATTGACTTCACGCACTACGACGGCAAGCGAGGGGAGCGGTTGTTACCTGAAACGATGGGTGGTGGAAGTGGTTTCTTTGATTACGACAACGATGGCGATCAAGACATCCTATTTGTGAATGCTTGCGATTGGCCTTGGTCTGGCCCGAGTCCACAGGGGGCGGAAACGGCGCAGAAGCCGACGATGCGATTGTTTCAGAATGATGGGGCGGGCAAGTTTCGCGATGCGACGGTGGAAGCGGGGCTGGATGTGACCTTCTACGGGATGGGGGTAGCTTTTGGTGACTACAACAACGATGGTTGGGTGGATGTGTTTTTGACGGCGGTTGGCAAGAATCGTTTGTTCCGCAATGACAATGGGAAGTTCACGGATGTTTCGTATGAGGCGGGGGTAGAAGGAGTGGCAACGCAATGGAGTTGTCCAGCGATGTGGTTTGACTACGATCGGGATGGCAAACTGGATTTGATTGTTGGCAATTACGTCTCGTGGAGTCGCGAGATAGACTTGTCGTTGGCGTCAACGTTGGTTGGGATGCAGCGTTCTTATGGTCAACCGACGAACTTCGATGGGGTGCACATGTACCTGTATCACAACGAGGGAAATGGAAAGTTCAAGGAGGTGGGCAAGGAAGCGGGTTTGCATGTGCTCAATGCGGCGACGCAGGTACCCGAAGCGAAGACGTTGGGGATTGCGTTATTGGATGCGAATCACGATGGTTGGCCGGATGTCTGTGTAGCCAATGACACGGTTAAGAACTTTTTGTTCGTCAATAAGAAAGATGGGACCTTTGAAGACGAGGCGATAGCGATGGGAGTGGCTTTAACGCGCGACGGTCAAGCCACGGGAGCGATGGGGATCGATTGTGCGAATTTCAGAAATGATCCTTGTTGTGGGATCGTGATAGGGAACTTTGCCAACGAGCAGAGCAGTTTGTACTTGAGCGATGGTCTTCGCCCGAGTTTTACAGATGTGGCACCGACGACAGGATTTGGTCCGCAGACGCGCATTCGATTGACGTTTGGGGCTTTTTTCGCAGACATGGATCTAGATGGTCGGTTGGACATTGTGTGTTCCAATGGGCACTTGGAGCCTGAGATACAGAAGGTTTATCCGACGCAGCAGTATGAACAGCCTTGTCAATTGTTTTGGAATGCGGGCAAGAAGCAGCCGACGCAGTTTATTGCATTGGGAGAAGAGAAGACGGGCAAGGCGTTTCAATTGCCTATGGTTGGCCGCAGTGCGACGTATGCAGACATCGATGCAGACGGAGATTTGGATTTGTTATTTGTCGCAAATGGTGGAAAGGCGAGATTGCTGCGTAATGTGCAGAAGACAGGGAATCATTGGTTACGGGTTCGATTGCAGGATAAAGCGAAGACGGGTGGGATTGGGGGGAGGATAGAAATAGACTTGGGCAACGAAGAGAAAATGGTGCGGACGGTTAGTACCACACGCAGCTATCTGTCTTCGGTGGAGCTTGCCGCGACTTTTGGATTGGGAGAGCGAGTGCCGAAGGAGCTTAAAGTTCGATGGCCGGATGGAAGTGAGCAAGTCTATCCGATTGAGCAGATAGATCGCGAGATGGTCATCGAGCAAAAGTAGCGTTGGGCTGTGAGTCCGAAAGTCGTTTGGGTGGTGCGCTAGGGTGTCAGAGAGTTGAGTATATTAGAAAGCGGAGTATGTTAGAAGTTTGTATCGATACGCTGCGGGGGGCTAGGGAGGCGATTCGGGGTGGGGCGCAGCGGATCGAAATCAGCTGTCGTTTGGAAGTTGGGGGTGTGACGCCTGATGAGGAATTCGTTTATGCAGTACGTAAGGAGGTTGATGTTCCATTGATTGCATTGGTGCGATGCCGTGAGGGGGACTTCCAGTACGGTGCCGAGGAGAAAACGCAGATGCTCGACGAGGTTCGTCGCATGCTGGCGTTGGGGTGTGATGGGGTTGCGGTTGGGGGATGCGATTCTCGGTTGAGGCTTGATGAAGTTTTTCTTCGGGATATTGCGGAGGTTGCGAGGCGAGGGTGTAAGAATTGTGAATTGGTGGTGCATCGCGTATTTGATGCGGTGCCGGACAAACGGAAATCGCTTGAGCAGTTGGTTTCGATGGGGTATGACCGCATCTTGACCAGTGGTGGTGGTCTCCGTGCGGTGGATAGCTTGGAGACGTTGCGGGATTTACAGCAATGTGGGCAGGGCCGAATGTGTGTCTTACCTGCGGGTGGGATTTATTCGGGAAATGCGTTACGCATCTTGCAGGTCACAGGTTGCAGGGAGTTGCATGGATCGTTTACGAGCAAAGGGGAAGTGATTGGGTTGTTGGATGAGGAAGGTCAGGGAGTATTGAGTGTTGGTGGTCCGATTTGTGACGAGGTCAGGCGGGTACGCGATTTGCTGGATTGTTGGCTGGGGCAAAGTTAAATCATTTTTTGGGATTCTGCTCCTTTTTTGTGCAACCAAGTCGATTTTTGGAATGTCTAACTGTGAGGAATTCAGCGGTTCGATGTGGCGACGGTTGGTTCAGAGCGCGAACTGTGGAACGGTTGAAATTGTTGGCTTGGGGTTGGAAGGGTTGGAATTGGGGGCCTGCACGTTAGGTTTTTTGGGGGGGCAAAAAGATGAATCGACTACCAGGTGGATCGAAGGGCGGCGATTTCGGTGCAGATTTCGGATCGGGCGGCAATGCAGATGGTGGTACCGGTGGAGGGTTGTTAGCGGGTTGCGTGTTGGCTTCGTCGCCTTCTATGATGGAGAGTGAATTGGAGCGATCTGTTTGTTTGATCATTGAGCAAACGGAGGAAGCGACTGTTGGTGTCTTTTTAAATCGTCCGATGGCGGTCGATCCTAAGCCGCTTTGGAATTTATTGATGATGGATGGGGGGAAGTTGGAGGCGACTTGGCAGGGTCATTTCAACTTTGGGGGGCCGAATAACGGTCCGATTTTGGCGATTCACAGCGATTCGCAGCATGCGGAGGCTGGGAATGAGTTGGGGGTATATCTTTCGGCGCAGGTCGAGACGCTCAAGAAGTTAGCGCATGGATCGCCGGAGCATTTGCGGTGGTTTATTGGAAATGCGACATGGGGCAAGGGGGAGTTGGAGCGAGAGATCTTGGATGGGAGGTGGGTATTGGTGCCGACGGCCCCCTCGATTGTGTTCGCGGAGGAGAATCGGATGTGGAGTGGGGCGATGGAGGTTTACGGGAATGCATTGCTAAGGGGGATTGTCGGTGGGCGTGCGTTGCCGAGGGATCCGCAAAGTAATTAGTTGCTGGTGAAGTCTCTCCAGTTTGCCCCATTTCCTTGCCCTGCGAGAAGTTCTTGCAAGAATTGAGCGTTGTATCGGTTTTTTGCTCGGATCGGCTGCGTGTTTTGGCCGAAAAGCAGGACGAGGG
>JBIJCS010000312.1:0-6128 GCA_044344575.1 Pirellula sp.
TCTCGCAACCGATTCGCGTGAAAGGGTGTATGTCGTTGATTCGGGGAATAACCGAATCCAGAGGTTCAGGATATAATTCATCGATGTTTAAAACGCTATACCTCGGAACGCTCTATGGGACCAAGATCTACATCCATTGGTCTTTTTGGATTCTTGCCATCTTGGTTTTTGTATCGCAGTTGCCATCGGGGTTGGGTCGATCCATGGCGATGCTTGGATTTGTCTTCGCCGTCTTTGGCTGTGTATTTCTGCATGAGTTAGGGCATGCGTTAGCGGCGCGTTATTTTGGCCGCAGCACGTTGGACATCACGTTGTTGCCAATTGGTGGAGTTGCGAGGATTCAGGGTGGTGATTTGAATCCTTGGCCTGACGGATGGATTGCTGCGGCAGGTCCTGCGGTGAATTTTGTCATTGCTTTGTTGCTATGGACGAGTGTTTCGTTAGTTTCCGTTTTCCAGTTGGATTCGGGTTGGGGTGATTTTCCGTGGATTGATTTCCAGCAATTGCCGCAATGGACTTGGGCCAAGCAGTTGTTGATCGCCAATCTGATCTTGGCCGTTTTCAACTTGATTCCGGCTTTTCCGCTCGATGGCGGAAGGATCTTGCGCAGTTTGCTTTGTTCGGTGGTCGACCGAAGTCGAGCGATCGACATATCATCGCGGGTGGGGCAATGGATTGCAGTGTTTTGGATTTTATATTCCCTGAGTCGCTTTGATCTTCTCGGGATCTTTTTCGGCATCGCCATTTATGGAATCAACGCTGCTCAGCGGTTGCAATCGCGATGGATCGTGGTCAGCCGCGGGAGCGGGATGGGGCAGGATGCGTCTGCGTTTTCTACCGAATCTTGGCGGCAGGCGAATGAAGGGGGTACGATCGATGCCGTCGAAGTTCGACATATTGATCCGCGAGATGTTCCATCGCGATTCGACCGAGACTCGAACAACGATTCCGCACGCAATCCGTACTTGCATTAGCCTCCCTTTCGGCAACGATATTCCCACCCTAGTGAGATTTGCGAATCGATGAGTACAGAGCTATCGTGTGACGGAGCGCAAGGAGAAGGATATACGCAGGTGATTCCAACGATGGGATCGCAGATTGCGATACGATGGATT
This sequence comes from Pirellula sp., assembly GCA_044344575.1. Lineage (GTDB taxonomy): Bacteria > Planctomycetota > Planctomycetia > Pirellulales > Pirellulaceae > JBKCUI01. The sequence continues at coordinate 1,116 of JBIJCS010000312.1, forward strand.
CCTCATGAAGAACGGATTCCTAATGCAGATTCGGTTCAGCGCGCAGAATCGCCGCAGAGCCAGAATTCGGAGGTAAGCGAAGCGATTGGTAAGAAGTTGCTGGCGGTGAATGATCAGTGGGTGGAGATCTTGAGCGATTACCAGCAGGATAGCGAGGTGAATCGTTTTTGTGCAGAAGCGGATGATTTGGGTTGGCATACACCGGGGGAAGGTTTGTGGCGGGTTCTTGAGTTATGCGATCGATGGAACCGATGGAGCGACGGAGCCTTTGACGCAGCCCTTGGGGCGTTGGCAAGGCTTCGCAGAGGGAGGCGCGAGTATCCCGATGATGTTTGGGAACAGGCACGGTTGGCGAGTGGTTGGGAGCGTTTGGAGTTCGATGAGGCGGCGCGGCGCGTACGGTTTAAGATCAAAGGGGTACGCTTGGATTTTGGAGCGATTGGGAAGGGGTTTGTGGTTGATCGACTAGCGGAGTGTCTCGAGGGGATGGGAATTCGACGTTATGTCGTGAACGCTTCTGGCAACATGAGCCTGGGAGATCGCCCCAGATCGGAATCCAACGAGGGTTGGCCAGTGACGATCGGATGTGTGGAGTCCCCGGAGCACACGTTGGCGTTGATGCACTTACAACGATGCGGGATCGCTACGAGTGGTGATCTCTTTCAGAAATTCCGTGACGGACCGCGGCTTGGGCGGGTCGGTACTGGTGCGTCGGGAAGTCAGCAAGCCGAGGGGGAGTCGAAAACGAGTCACATTGTCGATCCGAGTCGCAAGAAGGGATTGCAGCATGCGCAGATGGCAACCGTTGTTACAACGGATGCAACACATGCGGACGCTTTTGCAACGGCATTGTGCGTTCACATGGAGCGTGGAACCGTGCGGCGTTGGTTAATGGATTTCGAGTCACGGCCTGACTCAATACCGTTTTGGGCTTGGATGCAATCGCAAGAGATTGGGCATGGGGCTCCTCGAGTGATGCAGTGGCGGTTTCCGGATACGCAAGCTGATATTCAGCGATTGAATTGAAGTTAAGTTGGGGAGTGATCGACATGCCGATAGCGACTTGGGTTGGAGCGTTGTACGTAGCGGTTGGCGGAGCGATCGGATGCGTCTTGCGTTACGGCGTAGGGCGACTCGTCGCGTATTGGATTCCGAACGTCTCGTCCATGGTTGCAACGGGTGTCGTCAATGTTGTTGGTGCTTTTTTGCTCGGGCTTGTGGTGTCCAGTTATCCGGCGGTTCAGCGCGGGCATCCGATGGTATTGCTATTGGGGGTTGGATTTTGTGGAGGGCTGACGACCTTTTCCACGTTTGCGATGGAACTGGCAGATTTGTTGCATGCCAAGCGATTTGGTTGGGCTATGTGCTACGGCGGTGGGAGTCTTTTGTTGGGGATCGCCGGTTTTTTGTTAGGAGTGGCGATGCGAGGAGAGCTAGGCGTGCAGGAATGACGTTCAGAGAAGCAGTCGCGAGGCATTGCAGAAGGGGACACTACGACGCTGATGCTCTGGTGATGAGCGTTGTGTTGATGAGCGTTGTGGGGAGAGTCCTTACCCAGTTACCTGGCATCTATTGAATTTCTTGAAGGTCTTTTGAGCCTGGGATATCTTCGGGCCAGCGGGACCAAATGGGTGTGAGGTCTTGGATTTTCTTTTTGTACTCGTTTTCTTGGTTGGTACGTTTCTCTTTGAGGATAGCTTCGCGAATTTCCGACTGTGCCTGGGCGAAGTTCATCCGGAAATCGTTTTCACGTTCGAGGACTTCGATGACGTGAAAACCGTCTGCGTCTTCGATGATTTGGCTCAGTGCTTTTGGATTGATCGTAAAGACTGCATCTTCGATGGCTTTGCTTTTGAGCGAACCACGGCGAGTCCAGTCAAAGACACCTCCTTCACTGGCGAAATATCCGGTGGAGAGTTTCTTTGCAACCGCTTCGAAGGGTGCACCGCCGAAGTAGACTTGGTTCCACATGTCGACGATCGCGCGGTAGGCTTCTTCGCGATTTGGATGTTGCTTGAACATTGCGGACATAATACGAAAGCGGACGCGGGCTGGTCGGTTCCAATCGTCGGGGTGAGCGTTGTAGTAATCTTGCATCTCATCGAGATAGACATTGGGTTTTTCTTGGACCCCTTCTCGCAGAGCCTGATCGGCCCAGACTTGTTCAGCAAAAGAATACAGCAAGGCTGTCAAGGATGTTCCTTGTTCTTCGAGTAGCTGAATGAATTCGGCTTCTGTTTCGCATTTTGCTTTTTTGATTTGTTCGGGAAGGACTTTTGTACGGAAGATTTCGGCGGTTTTTGACATCATTTTTGCGCGCATCTCCTCCCGTTCCTTTTTCGGCTTACCGTTGGCTTGTGCGTTGAGGAAGTGTTGTGCCAAGCATTTCTGTTGGATGGACATACGCAGTGCTTTGCGCAGTTGCATTTCGAATTCGCGACTTTGGACGATTTCAGAAGTGATCCGGGCAGGTGGAAACAGGTCGCCGATAAGGATGCGTTCTTCGCCGACGACAGCAATCACGCGGCTCGCTTCGAAGAGTTCTCCGGGGGAGGTGGCAGGGGATAGCATCGCACGTTGTCGATCAAAGCCATCGTTATCTGCATAGGGATTGGCGGGGAGGTTGTTCGGGGATCCAAGAGCGGAAGCCGTGCGTACATCGGGGTTATTTGCAGCCGGTGGGCTGGGGGGTTGTTCGGCAATGTAGACAGGTTGATTGAACGTTCCCGGGTTAGCTTGTGCGGGGTTAGCTTGTGAGGGGAGCACAGGGCTTTGCGCGATAAGCGATGGGTGATTGGATGGGAAATGGGAGAGGACCAAGCCGAGGGCAAGGATCATAGGGTACCCATTCCAAGTTCGTTGCATCTGCACGGAAGTCCTCAATTGATTTGCAGTTTGAATTCTGCTTCAAATCCGTTCAATTCGATGGCACTGATGGACATCGTGGTAGGGAGTTTGGTATCGGTGCGCGAGGAGGCGCGTGTACGATTCCTAGTCCTCCTGGGACTGTACGAAAACGGGGGCTAGTAACGCAAGACTTCTTTGAGGACAGCTAGCAAATCCATTTTTGCGATCCGGTCTTTATCGCTCAGTGGGGGTGGGGTTGGTTTTGATGGGCGGAGTGTTGGTTGGCGGTAGGAGGGGAGGGCAGGGGGGGATGGTTTGGTGGGTGCGGGTTCCCAGAGGGGCCAATAGGCCATTTGTTCGCGTTCGACGATGCGCAGTTTGTTTTGAAGTTTCTGAGAAAGTTGTGTGATACGTCGGGAGTCTGAAAATTGAAATCGGAGGAATCGTTCGTGGGTATCGATTGCGCGGATGGACCAGAGGGTGGCATCCATGCGTATTTCCGCGAGGATCAGGAGACGTTCGACGGTGCTGGGTAGTTCGCCGAATCGGTCTTGTAATTCCGAGCGGATCGTATCGATTGACTGGACGTCTTGGAGTCGGGAGATGCGGCGATAGACATCGATTTTCTGTCGCATATCCGGGATATATTCGGAGGGAAGGAAAGCTTCGATGGGTAATTGGATGTCGACATCGAGGCTGATTTTAGGTGGTTGTTTGGTGATTTGTCGGACAGCGTTGTCGAGCATTTGGCAATACAGTTCGTACCCGACGGCGGCGATGTGTCCGCTTTGTTGGGTTCCGAGCAGGTTTCCTGCGCCGCGGATTTCTAGGTCTCGCATGGCGATGCCGAATCCGGCGCCGAGTTGGGAGAATTCTTCGATGGCATGTAGTCTTCTTGCGGCATCGGGATTGAGGTGTTTATTGGAGTCGACGAGTAGATAGCAATGGGCTTGGTGGATATAGCGACCGACGCGTCCTCGCAATTGGTGTAGTTCGGAGAGTCCGTATCGATCGGCTTCGTCGATGAAGATGGTATTTGCGTTGGAGATATCCAAGCCACTTTCGATGATCGTGGTTGCCAGAAGGATATCGACGCGGTGTTCGATGAAGTCGAGCATGACTTGTTCGAGTTCATGTTCGGCCATTTGTCCGTGACCGATTGCGACGCGAGCTTCTGGGACGATGCGTTGTAGTTTTGCGGCAACATTGAGCATATCGCTGATACGATTGTGGACGAAGTAGATTTGGCCGTCGCGGTTGAGTTCCCGGAGGACAGCATTGCGGATCAGTGCATCATTCCATCGTACGACACGGGTATCGACGGCCATTCTTTCTTCGGGTGGGGTGACCAGGTTGGAGATATCTCGGATACCGACGAGAGACATGTGCAGTGTGCGAGGGATTGGTGTTGCGGAGAGAGTCAGCACATCGACTTGGCTAGCGGTTTTTTTGATTCTCTCTTTGAGTTCAACACCAAACTTCTGTTCCTCATCGATGATGAGCAGTCCGAGATTAAAGAATTTGACGTCGCTCGATGCGAGTCTATGGGTACCGACGACGATATCGACTTGGCCTTTGGCGATTTTCGCGATGGTTTTGGATTGAGTAGCGGCGGAATCGAAGCGGCTTAATTTTGCTATTTCGAATGGGAATTCCGCCATGCGTTGTTTGAATGTTTTGGCGTGTTGTTCGGCGAGTACGGTAGTAGGAACGAGCACTGCGACTTGGTAGCCACTTTCGACGGCTTTGAATGCCGCGCGCATGGCGACTTCGGTTTTTCCGAAACCGACATCACCGCAGATCAATCGTTCCATGGGCCGATGAGAGACCATGTCTTTTTTGGTAGCTTCGATTGCGGTGAGTTGATCTTGCGTTTCTTCGTAGGGGAACGAGGCTTCGAATTGATGTTGCCAGATGGAGTCGGGATGGAATGCGATTCCGGTTTGGCTTCTGCGTTGCGCTTGGAGATCGAGCAGATCTGCGGCCATGTCTTCGACGGCGTTTTCGGCTGCTTTCTTTTGTTTCGCCCAGGCTTGTCCGCCGATTCTTGCCAATTTCGGTCTCGTTTTTGTTCCGCCGACGTAGCGTTGTACGAAGTCGATTTTCGAAGCTGGCACATAGAGTTTGGCTCCTTCGTCGAACTCGAGGACGAGGTGTTCGTACTTT
>JBIJCS010000313.1:0-6121 GCA_044344575.1 Pirellula sp.
TGCCTACGTGACCGCAGAAACCGCCGGGAGACCACCCGCCGATTGCATCATCGATATCCTAGCTGACCAAACAAACCAACCGCATGCAAACTCCACACCGGCGATCGAACAAGCACTTGCGACCAACGAATTCGGATTCGTCGCTCAAAATGATCCGCGTCCACTCGCTGGACGCTCCTTCTTCCGAAATGGCTCCGCTGTCCCTTGGGGACTTCCCCCAGGCGTATCAGCCAAATTCTCCGGTGAAGGTGAATGGCAAATCACCCTCGATGTCTTCCGCGATCTAGGACTCGCCTTCGGAGCAGCGATGATCCTGATCTACATCATCCTCGTCGCACAAACCGGGTCGTTCCTCATTCCCCTGATCGTGATGCTTGCTATCCCTCTGACCGTCCTGGGAGTCATGCCCGGCTTTTTTATGCTCAACGGACTCATGGCGGCAAATGTCGGTGGATATGCCGACCCCGTCTACTTCACGGCCACAGCTATGATCGGCATGATCGCCCTCTCAGGGATCGTCACACGCGACTCCATCATCCTCGTCGACTTTATGGAACAAGCCGTACGCGCTGGACGCCCGATCTTTGACGCGATCCTAGAAAGTAGAGTCGTGCGATTGCGGCCCATTCTCCTTACCGCCGGAGCAGCAATGCTCTCCGCAATCCCTATCACCCTCGACCCGATCTTCTCAGGATTGGGCTGGTCCTTAATCTTCGGTTTGATTGCTAGCACGATCTTTACCCTCTTCGTGATCCCGGTGACTTACTGGCTTTTCTATGCTGGCCGCGACCTTTCCAAAAAAGATGGGCGCACCGACTGACCTGCTCTTCTAACCGTTCGTCTAGACCTTCATCCAGGCCATCATCTAGGCCTTCACATAGCCCTCGCCTTGCCGCTGGTCTTGACGTCGCGAAGAAATTCTGCGATTCACTCCAGGGCTAACAGCCCTACTTGCTGGCATTTGCTCAAGCAACGACCGACCGCCTCGTCCCTCCACTGTGAATTCATCGGATTGAATCGACATGCCTTTTTCGCGCTCCCAACGCTTGGATCGACGCAAACGGGTCATTCTCGATTCGATCGCAGCGGATCCCGAGTTCGCGATGGAATCGGCTAAAGCTGTCAAAAAAAACAAAAAACAGCTGCGATCCTCACCCAATTCACTTCTCGATGGATTCGATTCGGCAAACTACAGCCCCTCCGTGCGCAAAGCTTGCCAAGCCCGCTTTATCCAAGCCATTCCGCTCCGCGCTCATGCGATAGCGTTGGTCATCGGCACCCTTTGGACCGTTTGGCTCGTACTGGTACTTTCCCACTACCTGCTCCATTCACGCGCGAATTCACTCGGCCGCTCCCCCCTGCCCATCCTGCAACTGCTTGATCTTCGCAGCCCACATAGCATCGCCAATTGGATCTCCTGCCAACTATGGATGCTAACCGCGCTTGCCGCTTGGATGCTCTACAGCATCCGAAAACATCGTCTCGATGACTTCACCGCTACCTATCGCGTTTGGCTCATCATGGTAGCTGTTTCGATCTTCTCAAGCTTCGATGCGTCCACATCTGCGCTGTACCTACTAGGTCAATCGATCGATCCGTGGACACGTAAAGAGATCGGTTATGGAGGCTGGCCCCTTATCCTCGCTGCCTACGCATCGATCGTTGCTATGGTCGGCTTACGCCTCTCCAGCGAACTTCGCTCCGTAAGCGGCGCACTGGCCCTTTGGTTCGGCGGATTGATCGCTTGGGGATGCGCAGCACTGCTCGGAACGGGTTTGCTGAAACTGCAATGGGCTCCTGGAACTATCGACCTGATCGTTGGAGCTTGTTGGATCGGAGGTGTCGTTGCCGTCTTTCAAGCGGTCGGGTTGACGCTACGGCATTGCTTCATCCAAGCCCAGTACCGATTCGTTGAACGTATCGCCTTCACCAATACCAAACGCAATGCATGGTCCGAAACAAATCAGGACGAGGACAGCGAGACCTCAGAATCCTCCGACGACATTCTCGATGAAATCCCTAAAAAGTCCTGGCTACCTTGGCGCCGCACCTCGAAGGATCTTGATGCAGAAGCGGATTCCGACGCGGATTCGAAACAATCGTCAGCGAACAATAAGTCCGTTGATCCAGACGCTCCACCCAAACGACCCATGCGTCTGTTCGGGCTGATTCCTCACCGCGCCGAACGCAATGAACAACCAATCGATGAACCTCTACGCATCGACGATGGAGGTGTCGTCGACCAAGGCTTGACCAAGAAACCGGGTTGGTTCTCTCGTAAGTCCACCGTCATCCAATCCTCAAACGAGGAAGCCACCGGGTCAACTTCGGTGGCTGCGAAGTCAACCAAATCCAATCCTGTTGCAAGCACCGCACAACCTTCCCCTGTAAGCAAAGCCCCCGCCAATCCACAACCCTCCGTAAAGACCGCTACACAAGACGCTGCGGAAGCATCAGACAAGAAGAAGTCCTGGCTTCCATTCCTCAAGAAGAAGTCGCAACCGTTGACAGATGAAGCTGAGCAACCAGCGTCCACCACCAAGAAAGATGTCCCCAAAACACCGAAAGAAAGCACCCTCAAGGACACTGATTCGACAGAAAACCTAGCAACCAAAAAGTCATGGAACCCCTTCCGCCGATCCACGTCAAACCAAAATAATTCCGACATCACCGAGCCCAAGTCCGATGGTGCGAAAAATGTACCCCAGCAAACTCGCTCCACCCCCAATACTGGAACAAACAACTCGGCAAATAACAAAGCTCCCGAACGAGTCGATGCATTCGAAATCCTCGACGAAGAAGCCCCAAAAACCAAAAAACTTGCAGGTAAAATACTCGGCTGGTTCGATGGATTGAAACTCAAACCACCCAAAGATGGTGCGCTAGCCAAGGACAAAAAAGACGCCAAAAGCGGAAACACAATCGCTGAAACGCAAAACAACAAAACCACGAACGGATCGAATCCATCCAGCCCTCCCTTCCCTTCCACCAGCCCCGCTCCGATTGCCAAAGCCCCAACGAGCACGCCACCGCAATCCGCTCAAACCAACAATTACGCATCCTCGGCTTCTTCGGATGACTCCGACGACGAAGACGATGACGACTTCGGAAGCCAGCGTCCGCTGAGCAAAGCGGAAAGAAAACGCTTGCGCCGCCAAGGACGCGATGCAGCTTAGAATCCGTTCGCTATAATCTCCGCGACCGCTACGTACCTATCGCTTTGCAACCTCGGGTTCTTAAATCATCATGTCGGATTATCTTGTGGCTCTGATCGTCGGAATTGTGGAAGGACTTACCGAGTTCCTTCCTGTAAGCTCCACGGCACATATCATCATCACCCACAAACTTCTAGGAATTCCGCTGGATGATCCCTTCTGGAAAATGTTTGCTGTAGTCATCCAACTTGGGGCCATCCTTTCGGTTGTGTTTTACTTCTGGCCCCGAATCGTTCAGTTCGTTCAGTCCTTTGGCGTATCCCTGCTCGGTAAACAACGTATACCCTATCAACCCAATGCCCCCGAATCCCCCTTGGACACCCCCGAGACACTCTCTACCGACCTCCAAAAGCCATGGTGGCAACACCCACTCGCTCTCGTTTTGTGCAGCTTTGTCGTCACCGCAATACCCTGTTTCTTGATGGACAAGTTCATCGGGGAGAATCTTGAAAACCCTTTGATGATCGCTATTGCACTCATCGTCGGCGGGATCGCTATGGTTTGGATCGACAAGGCTTACGCAAACAGAGCAACAACCGAATCGATGGAACAAATGTCGATGACCCAAGCCATCTTCATCGGAGCTGCACAAATCATCGCTGCGGCATTTCCCGGCACTAGCCGCTCGATGGCGACCATCGCAGGAGGCCAAATCATGGGGCTCTCCCGCCCCGCCGCACTCGAGTTCAGCTTCTTCCTCTCAATCCCAGTCATGGTCGCCGCAAGCAGCTTCAAACTCTTGCAGTACCTGTTGAAGTCAGAGGTCTCCATCCAAACTGAGCAATGGATCACCCTCGGCATCGGTTTTATCACCAGCTTTTTTGTGGCTCTCGCCGTGATCGCCTGGTTTATGCAATGGGTCAAAGCCCGAGGCTTTGTCCCATTTGCGATCTATCGAATCATAGCCGGCGCACTGCTCCTGTTCAGTGTGCTCAGTTGATCGCACAACCTATTTCGACTCGCCATCGTTCGATCCGTCTTTCGATTCTTCTTTCTTCGCAGCATCATCCTGCTTGGCACCTCCATCTCCCCCACCACCTCCACCTCGGTTCTGGTTCAGCGATGCATAAGGATCGGTGGATTTCCCCGGAGGTGGCTTGATGTCCGTTCGCGTCCCGACGATGTTTCCCTTCGTCTTCGCTGCCTCCTCTTGCTCCAAATACATCTTTTGTAACACACCTGGCAAAAACACAGCCCCTACCCCCACCGCGACCAACGCCGGAACTAACCACACCAAAGCCGACGACTTCTTCGCTACCGCAGGCCCCGCTGCCCCAGACGCCACCTCAGAGGTACCGCTTGCCACGTTGTTGTTATCAAGTTCGTAAGGGGTTTTTTGATGAGTCATGATTGTGTAAACGAAAAGCAGACTTCGCTGTGTCGGATAAGCCACCGTCTCCGACTCCACACCGATGCCGGATTGAATACCGTACTACGATACTTTTCGAGAACTCTAATTGCAATCAGCCAACCATTCTCTGCGACAGAATCCAAGGCTTTTTACGAAACATCCCTGACTGACTCGCTGCGTTCAAGGTATGTTATTCGAACCTTCAACCCCTGCAAAAACTTCCAATGACGCTCCGACAATTCACGGTTCCTGCAAGCATCCCCTTTCCCGCCAGGCAACTACCTGCCGTCCTGCAAAATCTCCTTGGTATGCCTGCAAGCCATAGCCATTGGCTCATCGAAAACGGTTGCGTAACCGTCAACCATCGCCCATGCCGAAAACTCCACCTGCGTGTCGAACCCGGAGATGAAATCGAAGTCGATTGGATTCCCATGCCCGTTGTCGTTCGAACCGAACAGCGAGGCTCCAGCCGCCCTGGTCCGATCGAGTTCCTGCATGACGACCCGTATCTGTGCGTTGTCGTAAAACCACCAAACTTGTTAACCGTCCCAACCGCATACCGTGAAGGCCAAACCTTGGTCTCGCGCGTCGAGCGGCGATTGCAAGACAAAGACCCCCAAGCCAAAGTCTTTTGCGTTCACCGCTTGGACCGCGATGTCTCCGGTGTACTTGTGCTCGCCAAATCCCTCCAAGTCGCGGAACAACTGCGAGAACAATTCGCCGCTAGAAAACCAGATCGACAATACATCGCAATCGTCGCAGGTGTGCCCCGAAAGCCTCAAGACACCATTCGCAGTTACCTAGCTACGGACGCGAATCTTAACCGCTACTCCGTGCCACCCCCGACGTCAATCTCCAAAGCCGAATTCGAAGAAAGTGAACCAAGAAACGAACAGAAAAAAAACAGGAAACCAAAGCCATTCAATCAAGCAAAACCAAGTAACGCAGAGTACACCGGCGAACTCGCCATCACCCACTACAAAGTCCGACACGCTTGGGCCGATAGCGCCCTGGTCGAAGTCCGACTCGAAACAGGTCGCAGAAATCAGATTCGTGTTCACCTCGCCGAGCTAGGACATCCCATCTTAGGAGACCCTAGATACCGCGCCGACCTAGCGACCCACCGCGCATGGCCCTACCGCCGAATCGCGCTACACGCGGAGAGCTTAGGATTCATTCACCCTGTCTCCCAAGAGCCTGTACGTTTTCTCGCTCCATGGCCCCAAGAGTTCCGCGATTTTCAACGCTCCGCTACAAAATCATCCTCCCCAAAACAGAAGCCCTCCAGAAAGGATGCGTCGGACTCGTGAACCAATCGCAGCCAGAATCCTCCCGACCTCTCACCGATGCCCCCATCGGTTATTGCACCAACGTACACGCCGGAACAGACATCGATTCTATCCTCGCAAACCTGCAACGCTGTGCCGTACAAGTTCGCGAACACCTCTCCACACCAACACTTGGAATCGGATTGTGGTTCTCAGAACAAGCCGCAGCGGAACTTATCTCACCATCCCCCAAACAGTCTTCGGTACAAAAGCTCGCTAAGTTTCGC
>JBIJCS010000314.1:0-6103 GCA_044344575.1 Pirellula sp.
GACAGACTTCGCACGAACAAGAGCAATCGCGATTGACGGAAGAGCTACAAGCGTTGCTCAATCGATATCGCAACGACTATCAGATCGACTTGTTAGAAATGATTAGCGATCGATCTGATGCTGGCGAGGAAGTTAATGTCGACGGCAAAGATACCCGTGAGGATGCGCGTGAGGATGACGAAGAGACCGGTAGCAGCAGCAATGATCGGTTTGCGCTCGAGTCACAAATCGGCATATTGCGTCAAGAGCTCAGTCAGGCAGGGAGTGTCAATCTCGAGGCACTCGATGAGTTGGAGCAACTGCAAAGCCGCTATGACACGCTTTCGGGTCATGAGCGAGATTTACTGGACGCAAAAGCCACGTTGATCAGAACCATGCAGAAGATCGATTTGGATTCGCAATCGTTGTTTTTGGAGACATTGCAAGCGATTCGAACGAATTTTCAGACGTTGTATCGCAAGTCGTTTGGTGGGGGGCATGCTGACATCGTGTTGGAGAATCCGGAGGATCCGGAGAGTGGGATCGAGATCTTAGCAACACCTCCGGGGAAGACCACGTTCAGTAATTCGCTGCTAAGTGGTGGCGAGAAGGCTTTGACGGCAGTGGCGTTGATCATGGCATTTTTTCAGTACCGTCCGAGTCCATTTTGTGTTCTCGACGAAGTCGATGCGCCGTTTGACGAAGCGAACATAGGGCGGTTTGTAAGTGTGTTGAACGAGTTTCTCGACACGACCAAGTTCATCGTGGTTACGCATAGCAAGAAAACCATGACGGTAGCGGACATGATTTATGGAGTGACGATGCAGGAGAGTGGTGTATCGAGACAAGTTTCGGTGAAATTCGAGGAAGTCAACGATCGTGGCGAGACGATTCGGCGCGAACCCAAGGCTGCTTGAACCTGTCTGAAACTTACCCAATTCCCCGATTTTCTCTGCAAGTCAGGATCGAATGTGCCGAATATACCGACGAGGTAGCGGTTTTTCGCGCCCCTTGAAAGATATGAACAGGGAATCATCGCGGCGGGAAATCGCGGCGTTGTCGTTCCTTGTATCCATCCACTGAAAACGACCACATTGGTGTCGGCATGCAAATCCAATCTACACGTTTTGGCAGTCTCGAAATCAGTCATTCGGACCTGATTTTCATGCCTCATGGATTGATCGGGTTCGAAGATTACCGACACTGGATTCTTCTGGCTTCTGCGGATAGCGAAGAAGTCGCTTGGTTGCAGTCCGTAGCGCTGCCCGACGTAGCGTTGCCGATGATTAGCCCTCGCCGTTTTGTACCGAACTATCGACTGCACATTCAGCGGCAAGAGCTTGACGGGTTGCAGATGCATGCGAAGGACAAAGTTTTTGTTTTGTCGATTCTTAACAAGAATGGCAAGCATTGGACGACCAATCTCAAAAGTCCAGTGATTATGAATTCGACACGGAGGCTTGCACTTCAGGTGATCCTTGCTGATGACCAGCCTTTGGCACAGCCGATCATTTTCTCGGATGAGCAATCCTTGCAGCGGGTCGCTTAAGGAAATAGCTGGGTTATGAGTGTACAAGAACACCGCGACAAGGCTCCTGCTCGTTTAGGTGTAGCTATCTTGACGGTTAGCGACACACGGACGTTTGAGAATGATTTGGGTGGGAATTTGATCCAAAGCTTGATTGAGCAGGCGGGTCATGTAGTGGTTGGGCGAGAGATTGTGCGGGATGAGGTCGAAGCGATTCGTTTGTGTGCAGTGAGGCTCCTGGAGGTTCGTGGGGACGAACTTGGAGCTGATGCGTTATTGGTCACCGGGGGAACGGGTTTGGCCGCACGGGATCAGACGACCGAAGCGATTGAAGCATTGTTTGATGCGATGATTCCAGGGTATGGGGAGTTGTTTCGGATGCTCTCGTACCATGAAATAGGCCCAGCCGCGATGCTCAGCCGCGCCAGTGGTGGACGTCGGGGAAAACAGGTGCTCCTAACCATGCCAGGCTCGCCGGCTGGCGTACAATTGGCTATGGAGAAACTGATTGTCCCTGAACTTCCGCACCTGGTGCATCATGCAGGCAAATAACACTCGATGGTTGGCTAGCCAACATTCTTCTCGCGTTCTTTCGTGGGGACGCGTTTATTCTTGGGCCGTTATCTTGTTCGCAACGGGTGCAGGGCAGGTATTGCTCGAGCGGCCGTCACTTCTGCAGTCTACTTTTGGTCAGGAAGCCGGCACAGATACGGCGACAACCAAGAAGTCGAACGCGGCGTCGGAAGTTTATAAAGTGCGAGTGCAATTCGACGTCCCTTATCAGAAGGATGCAGATAGTGCACAGGTTGCGGATATTTATCTGCCGGTGCGCGGGGACATCGAGCATGCACCACGGTTGCCAGGAGTATTGGTGATCCACGGCGGGGCGTGGGTAGCAGGAGACAAACGCTTTGACTCGGGGCATGCTCGCAAGATTGCGCAGCGAGGTTATATCGTGATGGCGATTAATTATCGTTTAGCACCCAAACATAAGCATCCAGCACAAGTGGATGATTGCCGGCAAGCTTTGCGTTGGTTGGCTGAACATGCCGATGAGTATCATTTGGACGTGGAGAGTTTAGGGGTATGGGGATATTCAGCAGGAGGGCACTTGGCCGCTCTCATGTCAACGGATCGGAAAGAGGCGGATCCACCGATTCGCGTTTGCGTCGCTGGTGGGGCTCCGTGCGATCTTTCGATGATCCCGGAGGATAGTCGCGCGTTGGCAGGATTTTTGGGAGGGACGCGTCGGAAGCTTTCCGAGATTTATGCGCAAGCCTCGCCTATCGAGCATGTCACTGAGGACGATCCACCTGTCTTATTGTTTCATGGAGATGCGGACGAGCTGGTGCCGATTCAATATGCCGAGCGGATGCGAAAGAAGCTTCTGGAGCGATCGGTCGAGCACGAGTATTTGGTCTTGCCGGGCAAATCGCATATTATGGCGTTCGTCGATCCTAAGGGGATGGACGCATCGATTGGGTTTCTCGATCGGTATCTCAAGGGCAAACGTTAAAGAGCCTTGGAAAAAAGGGCCTAACATAGCTAGGCAGTTTCCGGTTGGGAAACGATAATGCCGCTAAATTTTCATACCCGATTCCACACGACTCTCCAAGCCAACGAGGAGCATTGCTATGGCGCTTGCTAGGATTCTGACTGCCAAAGGGGTACAAGTTGCACGGGTGGTTCACCCGCATACGGCTTCGGCAGCCGCGCAACCGTTGGATCTTTCGCGAGCTGGGGTTAGCACGCTATCGGAATTGCTTTCGCATCCAGATTTGAATGAGCTTGCCAAGTCCCTCCCAGCGGATGGTGCGGCGATTGTGTTGGATCAAGTGAATTGGTTGCCACCGATTGACGACCAAGAGGTTTGGGCGGCTGGGGTAACGTACAAACGATCTCAAGCGGCGCGGATGGAGGAGAGCGAAGCGGCTGCGAGTTGTTATGATCGGGTCTACACAGCAGCTCGACCGGAGATTTTCTTCAAAGCGACACCTGGTCGATGCAGTGGGCACTTGGGTATGCTCCGAATTCGTGAGGATGCGCACTGGAACGTACCCGAGCCTGAGTTGGCTCTGGTGATTTCCAAGCGAGGTGAGATCGTTGGGTTTACCGTGGGCAACGACATGAGCAGTCGGGACATTGAAGGAGACAATCCATTGTACTTGCCACAAGCCAAGCTGTACAACCAGTGTTGTGGATTGGGGCCATGGATTGCATTACCAGATGAGATGCCCGCTCGCAAAGAGATCGAGATCGGCTTATCGATTCAACGCAATGAAGAAGTCGTATTCGAGGGAAAAACATCCGTTGCGCAGATGGCCAGAGATTTCGAAGACCTCGTCCAATGGCTGCTACGAGACAACGACATGCATCAAGGTGCATTTCTCTTGACAGGAACAGGTGTGGTACCCAACTCCGATTTTACGTTGCACCGTGGCGACATAGTCGACATCACGATTTCGGGGATTGGAACGCTTACCAACACGATCGTTCAAGGATAAGCATCCTATCTTCATTCCCAACATTGGGACCTAACCAAGAATCAATCAAGGCAAGTCAACATGAGCAATTCAGCAAAAGTTCAACCGGTTTACATCGATGGTCAATGGTGCACGGAGAATGTCGCTTCGACGTTCTGCTCGCAGGATCCGAGTACGGGTCAAGCTGTGGATGGTTGTTATCCGGTCAGTGATTGGACTGCACTGGATCGGGCTTTGGATGCGGCGCAAAGAGCATTTCGTTTGAGTCGCAATTTGGATGGTGAGCATATTGCTGCATTTCTTGAGGATTACGCGAAAAGGATTGAAGCGGATCGAGAAGCCTTGGTCGAGATCGCCAATCGCGAGACCGCGCTTCCCAAAACGCCTCGATTGGGGGATGTGGAGTTGCCACGAACGGTAAATCAATTGCGATTGGGTGCCCAAGCTGCGAGGCAGCAGACTTGGCGAATGCCTGTGATTGATCGCAAAGCCAACATACGCTCGTGTTACACTGCGCTTGGGCCTGTCGCTGTATTTGGTCCGAACAATTTCCCGTTTGCATTCAACGGCATTTCCGGAGGTGATTTTGTAGCAGCAGTGGTAGCTGGAAATCCGGTGATCGCAAAAGCCAATTCATCGCATCCTGCAACTTCTGAACGGTTTGGTCGATTGGTCGCGGAAGCTTGCGAGGCAACGTCGATGCCAAGAGGTTTCGTGCAGCTGATTTATCGGACTTCGCACAGTGATGGTGAGCGATTCGTAGCGGATCCTCGATTAGCTGCTGTCGGTTACACAGGGGCGAGGCATGCGGGGTTGCAGCTCAAGGGTGTCGCGGATCGAGTAGGTAAGCCTTTCTATGCCGAGCTGTCGAGTGTCAATCCAGTGGTCTTTTTACCCGGTGCAATGAAGGAACGCGGTGAGAAGCTCGTCGAAGAGTATGTTACGAGTGGCTTGATGGGCGCTGGACAGTTCTGTACCAATCCTGGGTTACTCTTATTGGTGAAAGGTGCGGAGACTGAGGCGTTCATCCAAGGGGTTGTTGGTCGTTATCAAGCGGCACCAGCGGGAACATTGTTGTCCTCGGGGGTCGAGAGCTCACTGGTAAAGAGTCTTGGTGTTCTGTCGAATGCCGGAGCAGCGTTACTCACTGGAGGGAGTAAATTACCTGGGGCACGTTGTGCGGTAGCCAATACGGTGCTGCGAATCAGTGGTCAGCAATTCCTCGATGCTCCTGAGGTGTTTCAAACGGAGGCTTTTGGGAACGCTGTTTTGATTGCTGTCTGCGATTCGGTTTCTCAAATCATCGAGGTAATCGATGCGCTGGAAGGCAATCTGACAGGTACGATTTATAGCGATACGCAGGGAAGTGATGAGGACGTGTACGCAGGTGTCGCAGATGCTCTTCAGCAGCGTGTTGGGCGAGTGCTTAACGACAAAATGCCCACGGGTGTTGCTGTATCCCCTGCGATGAATCATGGTGGTCCTTATCCCGCGACTAGCCATCCCGGATTTACAGCGGTGGGGATCCCTGCGAGTGTGTTACGATTCGCAAAGCTAACTTGTTACGATGCTGTGCGCGAAACTCGATTACCAAGTGTATTGCGAGATAAGAACCCTACAGGTGGAACTTATCGCTGCATCGATGGGATCTGGACGCTGGAGAATATCTAGTGCTCGTTGTATACGAATGATTTGCAATAGAGTAGCAAGTCGTCTACCATGCACGGCATTGGTATTTCCGATGCTGCCCTTTTTAGACTAGTGGATCCATTGGCGGGTGGTGCCTGATCCTATGGAGGCGACCAGCGTAGAAGCGACTTGTACAGCGGCGACTTGTACAGCGGCGACTTGTACAGCGGCGACTTGTACAGCGGCGACTTGTGCCTTAAGGAGTTGGATCGCTTCGAGGCAAGGCATTAAAGACGGCGGACCTTGCTGGTTTCGATATGAGGGCATGCGAGCTAGACCTATTATCACAACTATCCGAAAGGGTACACGCCATGCAAACCTCTTTCTTTTCTTCGTTTTTTCTTAACGTTTGGCCCCTGATCTGTTTGATTCTTCTGTTCGCTCATACGATCTGGGGTTTCCTACAAGTTCATCGCGCAGTGCA
>JBIJCS010000656.1:0-6028 GCA_044344575.1 Pirellula sp.
AATCCAAATCGATGTTCGTGAAAAGCCCATCTCCTGTGATCTGCCACTTGTTGTTGTCCTGGCTGCCGCTCCCTGCAGCGAACGTGTACGTGTAAGTGTCCGAATCGTCAGCATCGACCGTTGTGAATCGACCTACTAAAACCGGTACACCCGAAGGCTGATTTTCACTAATGAGAGTATTCGAAAGCAAAATGTCCGTTGGTTGATCATTCACATTGGAAATATTTACGGTGAGAACAGACTCGGTACTTAATCCACCAGCGTCAATGCTACGCACACGAAGACTGTAAGTTGATTTCACATCGAAATCAAACACTTCTTTGGTCCGCAGCCGATTTCCTGAAATCTGGAATGAACCATTATCAGCATCCCCAGCCCCGCTAACGAGCGTATACGTGAAGGTATCGCCAGCGTCCGGATCTGAAGTAGTCAGGGTTCCTACAAGCGAATTGATCGGCAACCTCTCTGCAACCGTGTTTGGCGAAACGCTCACGGAGACTGGGGACTCATTCGCATTCGTAACCTGAATCGAAAAAACTCGCTCCAATCCAGCACCAAATTGATCCTCAACACGAGCTCGAATGCTGTAAAGGCTCTTGGACTCAAAGTCAAACGTCGCCGCACTGAATACCTGATTACCGACCAACACGAAACTTCCGTTATCGTCACTTCCAATACCGCTGACGAGCGAATAGGAGAGCAGAGCCCCAGAATCTGGGTCCGAACCAAGCAATGAACCGATCAGAGTATTCGCAGGTTGATTCTCCGCGATGCTGTTATTGGTCAGCAACAAAGAATCAGGCAACTCATTTCCATCAAGCACCTGAACAACAAAAGGTGCTTCGATGAACCCACCGACTCGATCCGTCACCCGTACGCGCACGTTGTACACGGACTTAGTTTCAAAATCAAAACTCTGGAAAGAACGCAACTCATTGCCAACGATGTCAAACAACAGATTGTCATCACCACCCTGACCCGGCTCAAGCGTGTAAAGATGGCTATCATTGAAATCAGGATCATTATTGCTGAACAATCCAATCACAGTACCTACCGGTGCATTTTCCACGATGGTATTGTTCGAGAGACCTAACAAGGTTGGCAATTCATTGACGTTCGTTACATCGACTCGGAAAATTCCTTCGACGAACAAACCTCCAAGATCCGTACTTCGCACTCGAATCGAAAGCTTGTTGAGTTGCTCAAAATCGATATTCCCATTGAGTAGAACTTGGTTGCCTGAAATTCGGAATAGGCTGTTGTTCGCATCTCCATCGCCACTGACCAGCGAGTAATTGAACTGCGTATCCGTTAAAGTATCGGTATCGGTCGTCGATAGAACACCCAATTCGGTATCGATCGGAGAATTCTCAGCAATCGATCGTTTCGAAAGTCGCACAGTCAACGGAGTTTCGTTCACGTTTGTTATCTGAATCGGGAACACTTGCTCAAACGCTAAACCACCCGCGTCGCGCGTGATGACGCGTACGGTGTAGCTATTTCGCGATTCGAAATTAAACACATTCGCAGTTCGCAACTCGTTCCCGACTATCGTAAACAACGTGTTATCGTTATCCCCTGCTCCCCGCACAAAAGAATACGTAAAGGTATCCCCGTCATCCGCATCTGTCGTACTGAATACACCTACCGAAGTTCCAATAGGCGCGTTCTCGTCCACGGTGTTATTGGAAATAAATAGTGCAGTCGGCGGATCATTGACATTCGTAATGTTGATAAGCACATTGCGCTCAACCGACAATCCCCCAAGATCCGTCGATCGTAATCGCGTCGTGTAAGTCTTCTTCACATCAAAGTCATACAAGCCGTTCGTGAACAATTGAGTTCCGACGATCGAGAACTGCGCGTTGTCTGTATCGCCAAAACCATTTGCGAATTCGTATCGGAATACGTTGTCTTGGTCGATATCAACCGTGGAAAGGTTGCCAATCAATGTTCCTAACGCAGCATTTTCAGGAACACTGTTCGGATCTAAAAGTATCTCCGATGGTGCTTCATTGACGTTCAGAACCGCTATCTGAATCGACTGTAAGGAAATCAGTCCACTCGCATCGCGTGCCTCGAACAATACACTCAATAGCCGCTTCGCTTCGTAATCGAAACTCGCATTCGAATAAAGATCATTTCCTGCGAGATAAAACGAACCATTGTCTTCGCCACCAAGCCCCGGAACGATTCGAATCACGGTCGAATCTCCCGCATCCCCATCTGTTGCCGAAACTGTTCCGATATAGGTGTTGCTCGGCAGATTCTCGCGAATACGGCTATTCGAAATCACGACGGATGCCGGTGGTTCGTTTACATCCGTTACGTTGATCACAAAAGCTTGCTCGAGTGCAAGCCCTCCTCGGTCTACTAATCGAACTCTTATATTGTACGTGCTTCTGGCTTCGAAATTAAATGTAACAGCCGAATACAACTTGTCCCCAATCACCTGGAACATGATGTTGTCTTCACCACCCGCTCCAGAGACCAACGAATAGGTTAATGTATCTCCAACATCCGGATCATTGTTGCTAAAGGTACCGATCTCATACCCCGCAGGTTCGTTCTCGGGGAGCGAATTACCAGAAAGCGTAATGATCGTCGGAGCTTCGTTCACGTTGGCAACGTTGATCGTTAGTATCTCTTCAACAAACAAACCTCCCGCATCAGTGGACCGGACTCGAATGGTGAACACAGGCGTTGTTTCAAAATCAATCGGGCCATTGACTACCACCGTGTCGCCAACAATCGCAAATACACCGTTTCCACTGTCTCCAATCCCCGGCACCAATGTGTAAGTGAACACAAAGTCCGTCAACACGTCGGTATCCGTACTGGTCAATGTCCCAACATACGTTCCATTGTTTGAATTCTCATCAACGCTGTTGGGTGCCAACGAAATCGTCAAAGGCGTCTCATTGACATTCACCACAGTCACAAGCAACACCTCCTCATACGTCAAACCTGTGGAGTCTCTCGACTCTACCCGAATGGAGAATGCTTGATCGGACTCGTAATCAAAAATCTCATTCGAATAAAGGATGTCGTCAATGATGACAAACCTTGCATTGTCCGTGTCACCCGCACCAGAGACCAACTGATAAGTGAAGGTGTCACCTCGATTCGGGTCAACGCTCGTCAACTGTCCAACCGGCGTGAGAACAGGTTCGTTCTCATCGATACGAGGCGTACTCAATCGGATGTCCGTCGGAGGTAATGGATCTAACCTAGCACCATAGGTGATACCAAACACTGGCGATCCAACCGCATCGATAATGTGCGTTCCATCCACCGGAACAGTGTATTGCCAATTAGGGGGTAATTGCATCACAGCAGTGCTTTGACCCGGTGGCAAATCCAACGGAGCCCAACCATTGACATCGGATACCGAAGCGATCAATCCGGAAATCTCAAGCGACCAACTCACAATCGAACCTGTGTCCAAACCAGCATTGTCAAGAACTTGCAATTGCCAAATTCCTGCTGATGAAAGTCCATCAAAAGCCGATAAGCTCTGCTGAGGTTGGAATCTACCCGTGAATGGCGCAGTGCCGTTGTCGATCAATACAGCAGCTTCATCGTCGAATATTGTCCCTGTAAAATCCTGGTCAGCTGGGTCCCCAACAAAGTCGGCGAGAGTAATTACGGTTCCATTAGGAGCAATCAAGTTGACCGTCAAGTCGCTAACCCAAGTGTGTGTGATATTAACAACAACATCCAAATCCAAAATAATCGGTCCAGACGAAGGAATCGTAATGGGAGAGGTCGCCACCCCAGGAACGCCCGTAAAGTCAGGGATCGGGATCAGTGTATTGTTTCCATACGAAAAATTACCCGTGCCAGCACTGATCAAAAAATTCGGTAGTGGCAAATCGGCACCGTTCAAAGTCCCGTCCCCATCGAGGTCCTCGATCACTAGTGGGTAGGCACGGTCGTTCTTCCCAAAACCGAAATCGTTACCAATTGAATAGTCCGCAGCATTCGATAGCGTGACAGTATAAAAATCGCTCGGCGAAGTCTTAGTCCAGCCAGGCAACTCCATACGAACAGTGTAAGTACCATTCGCAACAGGATTGAACGAATAAAATCCATTTGCGGTCAGATTAGATCGCACTTCACCAACATCAAAACCACCGTTCCCATTCGCATCCAAATAAGCAAAACCGGTATCTGATACTCCCCGCTCATCGATTTCAAACACCCCGTTGCCATCGAAATCTTCAAACGCCGTTCCGCCGATCCTCGGAGCCGTTGACGAACCAGTCAAACGCAAACGAAATGCAGATTCATTCGCATCGTTGCTATTGATAAATAAATCTCCTGCGTAATTACCAGGCGCACTTGGATTAAACCGAATCGTTAACAAGAGCACCTGCCCGATTCCCAACGTCGAAGGACGGAAGCTGGGGACGGAGAAACCAGCCGGCGTGGAAATAGAATCGATCACCAAATCTTCTGTCCCTTGGTTTCGAATCCGCACCGTCGTCTCAACGAATTGGCCTGTCAAAGCTGCTCCCATCGCTACCGTAGCCCCTGACGCTAACTCCTGGGTGGTATTCACCACAGAAATCTCAGCATTGCCAATTCCATTCAGTAGCGACTGCGCATTGAGCCGGCCATAACCATACTCGTCATTTCTTCCCGTGTTGATACTGTAAGTCGCCCCTCCAATGAGATCCGTGTTGTTTCTCATCATCGAACGAAGATCCACTGGATTGATGGAAATCCCCAACGCATCCGCTTGGGCTAACGCCAATGCCGTAATACCCGATGCCAACGGCGTGGCAGACGACGTTCCACCGAATCCCGCTCCTCCAGATGCCCCCGTACCATTGCCCGTGTAATCCCCCGCTTCATATCCATCCGCCCCGGTCCTATCCGTGGTATCGATCGCCAAATAGCCCGTCCGAGAATCATCGCTCGGAGTGACGAAGTCCAATCCTACCCCATAATTACTGTAATCCGATCGCGTTCCTCGGTTGTTCGTCGCACCAACTGCTATCACTCCCGGTATGTTTGCCGCCTGCGCTGCCGGTTCACTCAATGTTGCCGCAAAACCATTACCCGTGGCAAACAAGTACGTTCCGCCAAGCCCATTGCGACCCGTTGTCGTGCCTGCGACAAGAGCTGAATTGATGACTGCAGACTCCAGCCCACCACCCCATGAGTTGTTTACCAAATCTCCAGCATCCCAAGTCCCATTCCCTGCGCGATTCATACCCACTGCATAGCGCAAAGCAGCAGCAATATTGGCATCCGATGCCACGTTGATGTCGTCAAACATCTTGATGGAGATCAATTGAGAATTGTAAGCAGCACCCGCAACCCCTAACCCGTTGTCCCCACGCGCAGCAGCAACGCCACCTACGGCCGTTCCGTGCGCATCACTGTTCTGTGGCTCGGTCTGATTCGTATTGAACACAAAGTTCCATCCATGAATGTCATCCACCCAGCCATTGTTATCGTTGTCGATTCCATCTCCCGCTGTCTCACCAGGATTCGTCCAGATATTCAGATCCGGATGCGTCGACTGAACCCCGTCATCAATCACCGCAATGACTATATTCTGCGACCCACCTCGGTTTACATCCCAAGCTTCCGTGACGTCAGAGTCCGCATCAACTAAGCCGCCCGATTGTCCTATGTTTCGCAAATGCCACTGAAAACCAATTCGCGGATCATTCGGTATGTAGAACTTCTGCCAGTTCTGGTAAAAGTTCGGTGATGCCCAATCCACCAAGTCACTTCCCGAAAGGGCGTTGACTCGCTCCAATGCCTTGCGGCCAAACAAACCTGAGAAAGTACCAACAAACTGATCCGAACTTCCATCCAAAGGCCGATAACTTGCTACCTCAGGAAGACTACCAAAATAGGATTCAGCCGAAACTCCCGCCCTCAAATCCACAATGAACTCATCGAGAACCGCGGCATCTGCTCCTGTCGTCAAACCGACAAATACCGGCGCCGTAAACGCAACTCCAGGAAGCGATTCGATCGTTTGAAGCAACTCAGGAGTCAAACGCTG
>JBIJCS010000315.1:0-5978 GCA_044344575.1 Pirellula sp.
GGAGAAGAGTTGTGGTGCGAGGCGGGCGTAGGCGTCGGCGACCCGCAGCATGTCGTAGGTGCGCACGCGAGTCGCAAGGAGGGACTGGTGTGCGTCCCGCATGGTTGTATCGGTTAGGAGTAGCTCCTTAGAGTTTCGGATGGATTGGCAGAGCGGGCCAGCTCCGAGTTGAAGGAATTTTTGGCGATAGCCATTGGGGATAGGGTCGGCAGCAGCAGTTTTTGGGGTTGGCGTCTTGGGAATAGGAGCCGGTTCGCGTCGGACTTTTGCATTGGTTTTTTCGACCAGTTTATTTCCATTGACGACGGTATCAGCGATGAATCGCAGGAGTCTCGTGGCGCGATCGCGGCGTTTTGGAAGTTCGAATAGTTCCGGTGTCTTATCAATCATCCGGGTAGTCGCATCCCCGGCCTGGAACGTTGGGTGTGTGATCAAAGAGATCAAGAAGGGGATGTTTGTTTTTACGCCACGGATACGGAATTCTTGCAAGCAGCGTTCCATCCGTCCGGAAGCTTCGGAGAGATTGCGACCACGTGCGGTGACTTTAACGAGCAAAGAATCGTAGAAGGGGTTTACAACGGCGCCGCTGAAGGCACTACCGGCGTCGAGTCGGATTCCCAGACCACCTGCACTTCGGTAGTGGGTAATGCGGCCGTAATCGGGTCGGAATTGGTTGGATGGGTCTTCGGTAGTAACACGGCATTGAATTGCGGAACCGACGACTTGGACTTCGCTTTGAGCGGGGAGTCCTTGGGATGCGTCGCCGAGTTTCCCGCCGCAGGAGACGAGGATTTGCGAGCGGATCAAATCGATGCCGGTGACTTCTTCGGTGACTGTATGTTCGACTTGGATGCGAGGATTGACTTCGATGAAGTAGAACTTGTTCGATTCGGTATCGAGGAGAAATTCGACGGTACCTGCGCAGTAGTACCCCACTTTTCGGGCGATAGCCAGGGCGGCTTCGTGGAGTTCGGACGCGAGCTTTTTACTGAGGTTGGGAGCTGGGGCGATTTCGACCACTTTTTGGTGACGGCGTTGCACGGAGCAATCGCGTTCGTGCAAGTGGATGATGTTTCCATGTTGGTCGCCGAGGACTTGGACTTCGATGTGTCTTGCGCGGCCAACGAGTTTCTCTAAGAAGACCTCGTCGCTACCGAAAGCGTTCTTTGCTTCGCGTTGTGCTTGTTCTAGGTTGCTTGCGAGTTGGTCTTCGGATTCCACCACACGCATGCCGCGACCTCCACCACCTTTTGAGGCTTTGAGCATGATTGGGTAAGTCATCTTGCGAGCCAGTTCCGTGGCTTCTTGCAAGCTGGAAACGGCGGCAGCGGAACCGTCGAGGACTGGCACACCGACTTGTTTTGCGATATCGCGTGCGGCAACTTTATCACCGAGGAGCTCGAGTGCTTCGTTACTCGGTCCGATGAACATAATACCCGCATCGCGCAGGGCTCGAGCGAACTGCGCGTTTTCAGAGAGGAAACCGTAGCCAGGGTGGACAGCGTCGATTTGATTTTCGAGGCAGAGATTAACGATCCCGGGAATATCCAGATACGAGCGGATAGGCTCTCCGACTTTTCCGATGGGATAGGCTTCGTCCGCTTTGAAGCGGTGTAGAGCGAAGCGGTCTTCGTGCGAGTACAGGGCGACGGTGCGAATGCCGAGTTCGTGTGCGCTGCGAAAGATTCGGATGGCGATTTCGCTACGGTTGGCTGCGAGCAAGCGACGGATGGGAGCCATGGAGGGTGTCTGGAGAGGGGTTGGTGGGTAGATGTGGGTAAGGAGTGGCAAGTATAGCGAAATCGGTTGGTTTCGCACTGTGGATGTTCGGGTACCGGGTCGCAGAAATGGGTGGGAGTGGCGTAGTGGGCCGATCGGGGCGGTTAGGGGGATTCGGGGAAGGGAGATCTTTTGGGTATTGAATCCATGGAGAGATTACTACGAACCGATGCAGGTCCTCCATGCCAGCCTCCGTTGACCGGGATGTCTTGCGCGTTGATGAATTCTGCATCACCCATGCTTATCGCAACAGCGACTTTGGCGACATCTTCGGGAGTGCCCCATCGTCCGAGGAGGGATTCGTTTTGAGCGCGACTATTCCATTCGGGAGAAGTGTGTTGTCCCCATTGCGTTTGGATCCAGCCTGGGAGCAAGCAATTGACTCGCAGGTTTGGAGCGTAGGATTTTGCTAGGCTTTTGGAGAATGCGTTTACGGCGGCTTTAACGGGACAAAAGTAGAGTCCGCTATCGCCTTCAAAGCCCGAGTTTGCTTGATCCCATCCGATATGGATCATGGAGGGTAGAGATTTCTGGGGTGATTTTTGTTGGACCTGACGGTTTGCAACGGTGCGGCTTAGGAGTGCCATTGCGCGAAGGTCGAGGTCGAGTAGTCGTTGGAGTTTGGTTTCAAAGGACCATTGTTTAGCGTTACCGGTAAGGACATCGGCACCGGCGGCGTGGACCCAGACATCGACGTATCCAAAGCGAGCGAAAGCGGCATCTGCGAGATGGTAGATACTTTCTGATTTGGTCAAGTCCGCCGCGACAGCCAGCGGGCTGTTACACATTTCAGCGGTGTGAGATAGGCCGACGAGATTGTTGCGACCGTGTACAATGACGGCGCAATTGTTTCTGGCGAACTCCAATGCGATCGCTTGACCAATTCCGCTGCTAGCACCGGTGACGACCACCACCCGAGGCGCGAGGGGCGGGGCGGTGTGGGTGAGAGTGGAGGGGTGGTTACTGGGCATTTCGATCAGTCAGAGGCTTCGTTCGGTGGGGGTTCGTAGTTGAAGTCTTGCCACTTGACGGCTTGATCCATTGGTTCGATCCGTAGGACGAGGTGTCCGTTTTGGAAGACGCGAACGGTACCACTGGATTGGCTAACTACGATTGCAATTGCTTTGGTGCGTTGAGTGATTGCGGCGGCAGCCCAGTGTCTTGAGCCGAGGCCTTTCGAGAGTTGAAGGTTTTCGTGGAGGACTTCGATGATTTGTCGGGAGCGTTCGACGACGCCATCGGGTGAGACGACGAAAGCACCGTCCATTTGGGCGATTTCTTTGATATCTTCTCGAACACGTGGGTCGTGAAGGTTTCGATTTTTTCTGCTGTATCCTTTTAACGGATCGAATCCACTGTCTTTGCAGTGGGTGAGCACTTTTCGGGTATCTCCGATGACGAAGAGGGTGCCAACTTTCTTCCCCTCTCGCCCTTCGCGGCCGATTTGCACGGCCAGGTCGATGACAACTTTGAGATTATTGAGTGGGACAGCGGTTTCTAGTCTTTGCAAATCGCGGCTGGTGAAGCGGCGCATGCGTTCATCGAGTTTGATGATGGAGATTGAGTCCATTCGATTGGCTTCGAAACCACAATAGACAGCAACGACTTCGCTTCTTCCTGCGAGGTGTTCATCGGCGACACCTTCGAGCAGGGCGTGCTGGAGTCTTTCGAGGAGTGGGGCGTCTTCCTTGTTCAGGGCAATGGGAATGAGCCCGAAGTTTGGTGCGGTTTCAACGTCTTCTTCCAAGTCGGCTGCGACGAGGATTTTGGTGACTTCGGCGGGTACGATTTCGCGTAGGCGTTCCCAATCGACGGCGTTATCCACGAGAAAAAGCATAGCGTCAGCCTCGATCGCGACAGCCAAGTTTCCTGCTGCTTCGATGACGCTGGCGAATTCGCGGGTAAATTTCTGGGAAAGCATGGACCGGGGGGATTGCGATTTGGCCGCGTAAGTCTTTTGTTAATTGGCATTTACGTTACTAGAGTGTAGTTCGCTCGAGACGTTTCGGCAATCGACGAAGGAACCGCGGAGGTGATATTCTTGGGAAAACTGATCGGGGGGGAGGGTCTTTGGATTTGACGTTGATTCGCTGGAGCGGGTGGCTATACTCTGCCGTTCGGTTTTCTTCGACCTTCCGAAGTTTACTCGGACTTCCGACTTTTCGGTGGGATGATCGGTCTAACGTATACCTACAAAACTGCTGGATGATTCTGTCATGGCGAGAGCTTGTGAAGTTTGTGGAAAAGCCCCTCAGGTGGGGAATATGATCGAGACCCGTGGTAAGGCGAAGTACTTGGGCGGGGTTGGTACGAAGATTACCGGGATCACACGTCGCCGATTTTTGCCAAATCTTCAGAACATCAAGGCTTCGTTGCCTAGTGGTGAAGTGAAGACCATGCGTGTTTGCACGCAGTGCATTCGATCGGGTCGGATTCGCAAGGCGGTACGAACGAAGCCATTCTCGCTTCCGTCCTAATCGCCGATGCAAATCGCTTCTTCGGACGTAACCCGTTTAGCGAAGCTTGCCAAGCTTCGCATTACCGAGGACGAGGTCGGTCAGATCCAGAGTGATTTGACGAAGATCCTTGGAATGGTCGACCAGTTGCGTGGAGTGAACACGCAAGGCGTTGAACCGTTGGTACACGCGATTGAGCTATCGGATGTGCTTGCTGACGACCAAGTAGGATGTTCTTTGCCGCGTGAGGAGGTTTTGCGGAACGCACCTTCCCATGACGAGGTGGCTTTCCGCGTACCCCCGGTTCTAGGGTAATGGTGTGTGGAGCATTCGGCCTTTTCAGAATACCGATACGCTCCGCCTCTCCAAAATATGGGAAGCCCATCATAGGGCATACGGTTCAGGAGAATTGTGCACTCCTGTGGTCTTGGACCAGTGCGTGTTGTCCAAGCCTTACTTCCGCTACGAGGATCTTCAGGTAGCAGAAGAGCGAGGGAGTGGCGAGTGTCGAGGGTGGATTCAATTTGGGGTGAATCCGCGGGCGAAGGGCTTGGGGGTAGGGCACGGGATTGTGCATAGGCTTTGTGTGGCACCGGGTCCCGAGGAATCAGAAGTAGCTGCTGCGTTGTTATTGACTGCAAGAAAGAGTTTTCAGGCGCAGGGCTTAACACAGATTTGCGGTTTAGGGGCTTTTACCGATAGCCTTTTTTACCAAGGCATTTCAGACGGGGATGGCATGTTGGGGGTATCGGCACTCGACGATCGCTTAGTGGGCTGGATGCGGATGGCGGGATATGAACCATACAGTGCCACGGAGAGTCGCGAAGTGTCGATTGCTCGTTTTAGACCGCCGATGGATCGCAATCAGATGGCGATCCATCGAGCCAGTACGGTGAGTCGAATACTTGGGCAGGAGCGAGACGACTGGTGGGAGAATGTGATCTTTGGACATTGCGAACGTGTGGTTTACCAAGTGGTAACACGATTACCGGGATTGGCACCGTTGGAGTTAACTTGCTGGTTTCCCGAGTTAGCATTACCGGGCATTGATCCAAACATTGTTCGATTTCTATTACCAAAGATCTCGAATGACGAGATGTTGATTGAGCAATGGATTTACATGCTAGGAGAATGTTTGCGTCATCTTCAACAGGATCGCAAGCACTTAGCTCGAACGGTGGTGGATCCGCAGGATGCGGTTCATCTGAGGATACTCCAGCGATTAGGATTTAAGACGCAGTCTCATGGCATGCTCATGAGAAGCGTGATCACCTAGCTTTGATTCTCAGCGGGTGCATTGCTTGCTGGATTGCTTCCTGCCGGATTGATGCTTGCTGGACTGTCGCTTGCTGGACTGTCGCTTGCAGAGGAGATTGACGGCAATGGGGTCTGTCCAGACAGCGATGCCGTGGAGTTCAGTTCAATCAGTTCGCGTCGAAAGATGCTTAAGGTGGTTTGAAGTAGCGTGACGGCCAGGGGGCCGATGAGGATACCGATCGGGCCTAGTGCTTGGATGCCGCCGAGAACGCTCAGCAGAGCGAGCAGTGGGTGGAGTTGTCGCTGCCCGTGCAGGATAAGCATTTTGATTAGGTTATCGATAGTCCCCACAATGAGTAACGCGTACACGGCAAGGCCGAGGGCATGTGGTACGCGATCTTGGTAGATCGCCATGAAGAGAGCAGCGGGAACCCAAACGATTGCGGTACCGACGAAGGGAATCAGAGCGCAGACCATGGTTAGTGC
>JBIJCS010000316.1:0-5956 GCA_044344575.1 Pirellula sp.
GCAGCGGTGCATTATCCGTGATATCCCCCTCTTGTTTGATTCCTTCACGGGCATAACCACCCACTCCACCATTGTCCGATGCGAACAAGACAATCGTATTGTCGGCGATCCCGAGCAATTCGAGTTGATTCATAATCCGTCCGACACTTTCATCTACCGATGCAATCATTGCTGCATACGTTGCATTGTGATGGCCATCACTTGGCGGCTTCTTACGAAAATGCTCCACCCATTCCGGCTTTGCCTGATGCGGTGAATGGACTCCGAAATGAGGTAAATAAAGGAAAAATGGCTGTTGATGATTCCGCTCGATAAAGCCAATTGCTTGGTCAGTCAAGAAATCAGCGAGGTACTGACCACGTGGATACTCTACCGCTGGATCTGTCTCGAATTCAAAATGCTTGCCAGATGTTTCGATCGCTTCGTCAAACCCCCGAAATTTGGGATGGTATTTCCCATTGGTCCCAATGTGCCATTTACCGAACATCCCCGTCTTATAACCCGCTTTCTTCAACTGGTCTGCAATGGTTGAAAGGTTCAGCGGTAGCCTCGTGAGATTTTCTACAGGCCGCAAAGGACGACTGGACCAGTTGAAACGATCGATCCCTCCAACGGTATAGATACCGGTGCGAGCAGGGTGCTGCCCACTCATGAGCGCCGCCCGTGTCGGCGTGCAATTCTGACAATGATGGTGATTGGTAAAAACCATTCCCTCGGCGGCTAGCCGATCGATGTTGGGAGTCTCATAATATCGACTTCCAGAATACCCCAAATCGGTATAACCAAGATCATCCGCAAGCACAAAGACGATGTTTGGTGGACTTTGAGCCCAACCAGTACAAGGACAAAATAGACAGAAAAACAAAAGACATCGCAGGAGCCATCCACCCCGAGAAAGGGAAACGACGGAATACTGCGCGTTGATCCGATCTTGGAACATAAGGAATGCATCTGCAACATGAAGGAATCTGGAAATAGTCTTCTCAAACCGATCTTATCCTAGCCATCGACGGTGCGCATGGGGCAAACCCAAAGGCTAATTGGCCATGTTTTCGGCACAAAAAACGGAATCAACGCCGTGGCATTGAATACCACCGAATCCGGCTTGCCTTGCGTGTCCGAGTCCTCAATGCAACAATAAACAAAGCGTTTTACCACAGACGGTTGCGGATGATGAATTACAGAACACGTACGGACATACAGTCCTAGAATTCACAAAGAGCTCGGATGCATGATCAACAACTAATCCCCACGTTGGTTGGCGGTTTTACGGCCGCCCTGATCTTCGGATATGTGTGTTTGTTGTTGCGTCTTTCTCCCATTGTCGGATTTCTTATCGCGGGGATTGTCGTCGGCCCAACAACTCCTGGTTTCCAGGCGGACGGTCAGATTGCTTCTCAGTTTGCAGAAGTCGGCGTCGTGCTCCTTTTGTTCGACGTTGGACTGCATTTTGATCTGCACGAATTAGGCCGAGTCCGTCGTATAGCTGTACCCGGTGCATTACTGCAATGCTGCGGATCGTTTTTCGCATCATTGGCCCTCGGAATTCTTTGCGGCCTACCGATCCACACGGCTATCGTCTTTGGTATTGCTATGTCCTTCGCAAGCACCGTCGTCGTGACTCGCTTGCTCGCAGACGTCAACGAACTACAGTCACAAAATGGAAACATTGCAATCGGTTGGCTCATCGTCCAAGACGTTTTTGCGGTGTTGGCGTTGGTGCTACTACCCTCCCTCGGAAACGCTGAAAATACATCTTGGTTCCAACTGATCGGCGTCCTGGAACTCGCTGCTCTTAAGATTCTTATCGCTGCAGCTGCCATCGTCTTTTTAGGTGGAAAACTGATTCCATGGATTCTTCATGGAATCGCGGCGACTCGATCACGAGAACTATTTACCTTGACCGTTTTAGTGCTGGTCTTAGGCATCGCGCTGGTTTCAGCCCAAGTCTTCGGAGTCTCGATGGCTTTGGGTGCCTTTCTCGCAGGTATCGTCATCGGTCAATCGGACTTCTCGGTACGAGCGACAACCGAAGCATTGCCAATGCGCGATGCATTCGCAGTTCTGTTTTTTGTCTCCGTGGGAATGTTGTTTAATCCCAGCGTGTTTTTTATCTCGCCTGGACTATTTCTATCGGCATTATTGATTGCAATGGTATTCACGCCCCTTGTGAGTATCGTATTGCTTCTCGGATTGGGATTAACGTTCAAAAGCTCGCTCCGCGTAGGTTTTGCTTTCGCGCAAATCGGCGAATTCTCCTTCATCGTCGCAAACCTAGCACGCTCTGTAGACCTGATCGGGGAAGAACTCGTCCAGGTACTCGTCGCGGTTTCGATCTTCTCCATCGCCTTATCACCGCTATTGCAAAAGCTCGTTCTTCCTCTGGAGAAACTGCTTAGCACTAACTCATTCGGGCGCAAATTGCTCGTCGTTAGGCACCCTTGGACTCTCCGCCCCGCAACAGACACTCCCGGAACCGATTCCGACGAGATACTCGAAGAATTTCGAACGGTCGTCATCGGCTACGGTCCGGTTGGCCGAACCGCAGCGCGATTGCTCAAAGAAAATGGGATCGCACCGACCATTATCGAAATGAACCCAAAGACCATCGAAGCAATTCGAG
Organism: Pirellula sp.; assembly: GCA_044344575.1. Lineage (GTDB taxonomy): Bacteria > Planctomycetota > Planctomycetia > Pirellulales > Pirellulaceae > JBKCUI01. The sequence goes on from JBIJCS010000316.1 coordinate 2,624, forward strand.
CCGACGGGCATCGCGCAGTACTCGGAGATGCGAGTCATATCGAAACCCTCAAACATGCCGGAGTCGAATCTGCACTGAGCCTAATCCTCAGTGCCTCAAGTATCCAGCATGCGTCCAATACCATTCGAATGGCGAAGCTGCTCAATCCCGAAATCAAAATCATCGTCCGATCGGCCTACCTGTCCGAGCGAGCAAACTTGCTTAAATTCGGCGCAGACAAAGTCTTCGCAGGCGAAGCAGAAGTCGCCTTGGCAATGACCGAATATATCTTGCGAGATCTGGGAGCGACCGCAGAACAAATCGACCGCGAACGGGATCGATTGCGATCCGATTTTCACGATTCCATCCCTATTTCAAACCATCCAACTCCGTCATGAACACCACCCTGGATGCCTTGCGCGATCACCTTTCTCATACGGCATTGCTGGAATCCACCATCGCTGCGCTCGAGTGGGATGAACACACCGGAATGCCCCCGCAAGCAGCCGAATTTCGCTCGCAGCAACTCTCGTTTTTGACCGGCTTAGTACATCAGCGCCGAACAGATCCAAGAATCGAAGAATGGCTCAATGAAATCGCCGACGAGAGCAACTCAGAGACCTACCAAACCCACCAAGACCCCAACTTGGAATCCTCACCAGTACAAGCATTGGTGCGAACCCTACGAAAAGATTTCCAACGCAACCGTAAACTTCCTCAGTCACTGGTCGAAGAACTCGCAAAAGCAACCAGCATGGGACAACAAGTCTGGGTACAAGCAAAGGACGAAAATCGTTTCGATCTCTTCCTGCCCTACCTGAAGAAGATCTTGCAATTGCGAATCGAAGAAGCAAAGTGCTTGGTCGAAGAAGGACAATCCCTCTACGATGCATTGCTCGATCCCTACGAAGAAGGAATGCGCACCGATCGCTTGCAACCAATCTTTGCGAATCTGCTCCATGCACTCGTCCCAATGGTGCAACAAGCAAACGAAGCGAGCAAACGACTTGGTACCACCAAACTCCGTGGCCCATTCCCGATTCATGCCCAAAAAACATTTTCGAAATGGGTCGCAGACCAAATCGGATTCGATTTCTCCAGAGGGAGACTCGATGAAACAGTTCATCCATTCTGCACAACACTTGGACCACACGATCATCGAATCTTAACCCGATACTCCGAGGACTCCCTCTCCAGCGGACTCTACGGAGTGTTGCACGAAGCCGGACATGGGATGTACGAACAAGGACTCGATGTGCAATGGTACGGAACCCCTCTCGGCGCTGCCGCTTCGCTGGGGATCCATGAGTCTCAGTCGCGACTTTGGGAGAACTTCATCGGACTCTCCGATTCCTTTTGGAAATGGGCTTACCCCCACGCTTTGAAACACTTTCCAATGCTCCAAGATGTTACCCAACCTGAGCTTTTGAAAGAACTACGCAAAGTTGAACCTAGTCTGATTCGAATCGAAGCCGACGAAGTAACCTACAATCTACATATCTTACTTCGCTTCGAACTTGAACTGGCGTTAATCAACCAATCACTCACCGTGGAAGATCTCCCGGCAGCCTGGAACGAGAAGATGCAAAAGTTTCTGGGAATCACCCCACCGGACGATCGACACGGAGTACTACAGGATGTTCACTGGTCCGCTGGCTTAATCGGTTACTTCCCTACCTACACCCTCGGCAACATCTATGCTGCACAACTGATGCACGCAGCGAACAGAGACCTCGGTGGCATTGACCAAGCCGTCGCACGGGGCGAATTCACTCCGCTCCTCCAATGGCTTCGCGAGCGTATCCATCGGTTTGGACGCTCCTTGCAACCGAACCAACTCATCGAGGCCGCCACTCTCGAACCTGTACAATCCGAATACCTGATCGAGCATCTACAAGCCCGTTGCGAATCACTTGCGTAACCCGAAAAATTCTAAATTCGAGGAACTAATCCATGAGGCCAAAAGTACTGATCGTTGTCGGCGATGCATCGGAAACAGTCGATACGCTCTACCCCTACTACCGCTTGATTGAAGGCGGCTATCAGCCAGTGGTTGCCGGCCCCGAAAAACGACTTTTTCAAATGGTCATGCACGAAGTAAAACCCGGATGGACCATCACGAAAGAATGGGAAGGCTACAGCATCATGGCTGATGTCGCTTTTCGCGATATTCAACCCGAAGAATACGCAGGTATTTTCTTTAGCGGCGGACGAGCCCCTGAATACATCCGAGAAGACCAAGACCTATTGCGAATCACTCGCTGGTTTTGGGAACAGGAAAAACCGATGTGCAGCGTCTGCCACGGTGTTGAAATCCCAGCCAGAGCTGGGATCGTCAAAGGACTTCGAATGGCCACCGTGGCAAAATGCAAATTCGATCTAGAAGTTTGCGGCGGTATCTATGTCAATGAACCTTGCGTGATCGATCGACACATGATCAGCGGACGCACCTACCATGATCACGGTCACTACATGGGACACTGGATACGAGCCCTCGATGTGTCCACCGGCAAAATCACTTAAACCGAAGACATGATCGCTTTTGCTTCCGCCGCAATAAAAAATGAACCAGTAATCACAATCACCTCTTGACGCCCCCTTGACTCGAACGGATGGTGACGTAGGAACTCGATCGCCTGGGGCAAGTCCGATGCAGAGAGAATCATCGGTGCTGGTTTTACGACACTGCATTTCGTAGCGACACCCTCAGCATTCGCAACCGCCACGGTCCCAAGTATCTCGTTCGTTAGTTGCTCAAGCTTCTCCACCGGTGTGAATCGAGGATTCGATTGAAATTGCGTAAGAACCAATCGGTCAACCTTGGGTACGATCAATCGCAACATCTCTTGTACCTTTTTGTCCTTGGAACATGCGAAGACAATCGTTTTGATGAAGTCGGGAAAGTACGCATCCAAAGCCGACAACATTGCAGTAATCGAAGCTTCGTTGTGTCCTGCATCCAGAATCCACAAAGGTGACTCCGACACGATTTCCAGCCTCGCAGGGACTTGAGTGCCCGCCAAAGACGCCCGCAATGCGTCGTCTGAAAGATCCCATCCCATCGCTTGTAATTTGTGCCAAGCCGCCACGGCCAGAGCAGCATTGTCCCCTTGGTGTGATCCGAGCATCCGCAAATCAAACGCAACAGGTCCCTTGGACACTCCTCGCGGTAACTTATGCGAGAAAATCACACTTGAGTTGCAACCGTTGTGTTCCGCATTTCTCCCTGAGGCCTGCAACTTGGCTTGCAATGACCACTCGCATTCGAAATCCGTTCCTAACTCCAACAGTTCGGCATTTTTCGATTTTGCAACTGCACGAATCACCTCGGCTGCTTCCAATGCCCGCGCTCCC
>JBIJCS010000318.1:0-5940 GCA_044344575.1 Pirellula sp.
ACGGGGAAGAGGACCGCGCAACGTACCACTGGTGCGATGGACCACATGGACAAGGCTAAGGTACGTTCCGCGGCCGGTTGAGCGGTTGACGCAGGTTGGGTTATTGGAAGTGATCAATGCGATTGGTGGTTGTTCGGATGGCACCCCCGACCGCTGCACATACCCTCCGTGACCAACACCTTCTTCGCCTCTGCCTCCCAAACAAAACCCTCCGTACCTAGGAATTGAGAATGGAAAATGGAGAATGGAAAATGGAAAATGCTGAAGAACACGCCAACCCGCCTGATTCTCAATTCTCAATTCTCAATTCAGTTAGTAGGTTGGCATTCTTCCATCCCATCGCCGTGTTGGCTGCGGCACGGTACTGCGGTGCGGCGACCACATATGCGCTCTTATCACCGAAGATCTCGGCCGTGTTAAGCAGCGATTGGAGCGACCTGTTTGTGCAACCAGGAACTAGTTGGGAAGATCGAGAGAAACCCGAAAACCGATAGGGAGAAACTCGAAACCGTCAAATGTTGGCGCAGTTGCGGTACGATTGGCCGAACGAAGATAGCCAGGGCTATAGTTCACACTGCCTCCACGGTAGACGCGGTCCGTTCCCGAGCGAGGTCCTTGGGGATCAGTTACATTCTTACGGGAATAAACTTCATACCAATCAGCAACCCATTCCCACGCGTTACCGTGCATATCGTAGAGCCCCCAATCGTTTGGTCGTTTGAGTCCGACAGGATGAGTTTGTTCGTCTCCGTTTTTGTCAAACCAAGCGTATTGGCCAAGCAATTGAGCATCATCGCCGAAGCAAAACGCCGCTGGGCTTCCAGCGCGACAAGCGTACTCCCATTCCGCTTCGGTTGGTAAACGATAGACCCGTCCCGCTTTTTTTTCCTCAGGCAAGCCTGAGAGCTGCTTGCAGAATTTAGCGGCATCGGTCCAACTTAAAGCAACAGGGTAATTGGAAGGGTCGATTTTTTTATCCCGCGGAAATTGATTAGGGTTGGTACCCATTACTTCTTCGTATTGCGATTGTGTAACTTCGAACTGACCAATGTAAAAATCTCGGGAGAGAGTGACTTGGTGCTGTGGTTCATCCAGATCGGCTCGGCGGTCGGTTGCAACTGAACCCATATCGAAGGTCCCTTTTGGGATCAGCACCATTTTCATCCCGATGCTGTTGGTGATCTCTTTGGGGGACTCGGCGCGCACCTGACAACTAACATGCATCATCCCCAAAAAGTTCAAAGTTAATAAAAAGATTGAAAGCGGACGTGGCATCGCTGATTATCTCCTTTTTCTGTGGCTTGATCGCAAGCACTTTCTAACGATCCGAAATTGTAGCCTAAATGGCTATAACATCGCAAAATCATCCTCGGCGACCTGGGAATTGAGAATGGAAAATTGAGAATGGAAAATGATGAAGAACACGCCAACCCGCCTGAATCTCAATTCTCGATTTCAATTCTCAATTCTATTAGTAGATTGGCGCTTTTCCACCCTACTCACCACGGTACGTCAGACCTCTGGTTCTGAGGACTAGAAATCATCAACTCATGCGATTAGCTCTGGTAAGATGAGCGTAGAGGGTGAATCTATGTCAGTTGAAACGTTGACTTGCAGTTTGACTCAGGAAGAAAAGTGTTACGCCGTGGAATTGCTTTGGGCCTCACTTTGGGGTGATGCCCAAGGATACACACCGCCTGGATGGCACACAGATGTATTGGCCGAGCGCATGCAGAATCCCTCTTCCGAACCTTCGAAACCGCTAGGCGCAGCAATGGAAGACATCAGGCGGAGGGTACATGAATATCCCAAGGAAGCAATCAGCGAGCCCAGCGGGCCCATGCAAGGATCGGTACGCGTGATGCCGTGTAGATATGAGTCCGTCCGGATTCCCCAAGTAGGCGATGGCCTACAAGTAGAACGGACGACCTGGAAACGACTTGGTGCCGTGGTAAAATATAATCACTTAGATACAACTACGGGGCTACTGCTGATGTTAACCAGCGATTCACAATCTGTTCGCCATACGCATTGGTACTCACCGACAGTGGGCAAGTTCCTGTGTGTCATCTTGGCCTTACAAGTTGTGCTCTATCTTTCCCAGCGGTTTCAGTGGTTCGCGTTGAACCAACTTAAAGGGCACACGGTGGTCATCGCGGTGACGGCGACTGCGATCGGCTTGCTGCTGATCGCCGGTGTTGTTCTGTTCGGTCGCAAGGCGCAGTTCACGCTGGCAACATTGATGTTTATGGCGCCGGTGATGGCAATCCCATGCAGTTGGCTGGTGCGGGAAATGAGCCAGGCGCAACGTCAAGCGCAGATCGTTGCTGAATGTGAACCTTACCGTTTGAATTACAATACGCCATCGCCCGATTCGGCGGTTCGCAGATGGTTCGAGCCGATCTTCGGGAAGTATCTCTTTGTCGAAGTGACTGAGTTGCTCACCGATCAGGCTGACGATGCCAATCTTGTGCTGCTGAAGGAAGTAACGCAACTGGAAAGACTTTACCTCGGGAGAACCAATGTCACCGACGCGGGTCTTGAGCACCTGAAGGGTCTTGCGAATTTGCGTTTTCTTTTGCTCGATGGAACCAATGTCACCGACGCGGGTCTTGTGCACCTAAAGGAACTCACGCAATTGGAACAACTTTGGCTCGACGAAACCTACGTAACCGATGCGGGCGTCGCCGATCTGCAAACGGCTTTGAAAGGGTGCAGCATTATTCACAATCCAGAATCATGGCGCCGCCGGGCACCAAGAAAGGGGACGCCGCGCCCTTGAAACTCCTAAATTCGATTTGATTGCTCTCATAGCCAGACAAGTTCGCCGATTGGCTCGAATCAAGTGTGATATCCGCTCGGGCTAAACTGGCATTGGACAATCACTAATGTCGAATTCCAAAAGTACCAAGTGGAAACAACGGCCGACTTTGCCCTTCGCCAAGCACCATCCCAAGTTCGTATATCATTCAAGATCAAATCGAGGCTAGTTTGCATGATAGGCTACCTTGTTGCGGTCTAAAGGGCTTAAGCGGATCCGCGTAAAAACAAGTTCGTCGGATCATCAAGTATCACAATAGGCACTACGATGAAATTGCTTCTGATGCTCGAAGATGACCACGATCGCATCCGTCGATTCAGAGAGATTGTTGCCCGACATCATCCAGATGCAGTCCTGAAGATCGCTCGAACTGCACCTGACTTCAAAACTGAATACTGGTCGCTCAACGACATTCCTGACTTGATCTGTCTCGACCACGACTTATTCACGGACTCACCGGATGATCCAGATCCCGGTGATGGACGCGACGTTTCTGCATTTTTGATTACACGGCCGGCAAAGTGCCCTGTACTACTACATTCAACAAACGCCCATGCCGCTGACTCAATGTTGTTTTCGATGCGTGATGCCGGATGGACTGTTGATCGAATTGCACCGATCGGCGATGATTGGATTGAATCATACTGGTACCCTGTTGCTCGGGAGATGATCGAGCGAGGAAACAACAGTAGCGAATCAATCGAGATATGATCGCGGAATATCGGCATGTATATCGAGAATCTGTATGATCTCGTGAACCCCAAGGATGGTGACTTTCGCTCAATCCTTTGATTAAATGGCTCCCAAGTTCGGACATCATTCAGCTTCGGATCGAGGCTATTAGTTCATGACTGTCCCTAGAAAATTCCGATTCCAGTGCGAGTATGTGCCCAACAGGCGTTCTGTCTCACGAGATAACAGCAAGTTGGCTAGCCTGTCAAAATCAAGCCGCGCGGGCCACTCCCTGCCGAATCCCACGATTGGAATTGGCCCACGCCCCATAGATTCCGCATAAATGGACCGCGGCACACTAGGCAAGGATCTCAATTCGCAATCTTTCCAGTCTCAAGGGGCGAAACTTTCGGGCGTTCGTGGAATAATATGGCCCGAACCCGCTTCTCTAATCATTCTCGCTTGAAACCACCCGAATGTCGGCCTCATCCAAATTCTCATGGAGTAACTTTGATTCCGCAACGCTCGAAGCGTTTTCTCGGGTTCTAGGATATGACGGACCGAACGACCCGGCATCGAGGGCTCGGTTCTTGGAAGCTAGATAATAGTGACAATCGAATTTCCATGCTCAAACTGCGGATCAGCGTTGAAGGCGCCAGACGAATACGCGGGCAAAATCGCAAAATGTAAAAAATGCCAGTTCAAGGTTTTAATCCCGAAAGTAGCTGAGGTAGAGCTCGTACTTGAACCTAACGCAGTTCCCCAAAGCCCATACGAGAAGATGATGGGAAATTTGCGTGAAGAGCTTAAGAAAATGGGGTTCCCGGATTTAAAAGGACTCAAACTGAGCGATCTATCCGACGAAGACGTCAAAGCAATTTTTGACTGGGGAATGTGGACCTACGGACTGGGATCTAGTGACCAAGGATCGATCGATGAGATCAAATACGATGGGCATCTTGTTGTTTTGGCCAATGGTTCTCGCTGGGAAGTAGGCGATGGCGACACCTACACGGCTGACGGGTGGTGCGAGGGTGATGAGGTCGTTGTTATTAACGGTCGAATGTACCGGCTGGATGAGCTGGAAAGCGTTGAGGTGACTAAGGAATAGTTGCTAAACCCGAAATCACGGCGTGTAGTCATGCTTGGCAATCGGCTCTTGGCCTCATGGACCGCATCGGCTGGATCCGCGGCAAGTGGCGAAGCCGCAAGGACAATCTGCTGCTTGCCAACCTCCTTGGCCAGACGCATGTCTTCTACATCGATCCGAACTATCCCGATTCGGTGGGGATGTTTGTGGGGCATCGCGCTTAGCTTACGGAGCGGTTCTGGTGCCCCCCTGGCAATACTAAGGTTGAAACGCCCTAGCTTCTACACAAAGAGCTCCTAATCGGTAAATTGGCCCTAAATCACCCATGTATTCGCAAGATCAGTAGTTTTCAGCAGCTAACCCTGGCCGATTCTGGCTCTACATCCAAGGCGAAACCTGTTATAATTCCAGGCTTTTCAAAGCCGAGAATCTCGAAGCTCGAGATGCCTTGCTCGGGTACGATTTGCCGGACACAAATCGAGACGATTCGTCGTCGAACGGAGCGGCCTGTGTCCGGCCAACACAATAATGCCATCCGCGATCGCCCGTATGACCGCCAAAAACTGGACTTCTGTTTCCGAATCTAGCTTCTCCTGGGAACGAGACGCTCTGGAGTTCGTACGATCACGGTTTCCCGATCATACCCCCTATCGAGCGTGGGCAAATTTTGAATTTGTGGCGGATGACGGGGCCATCTACGAAGTCGACTTGTTGGTTTTTACGCCGCAAGGACTGTTTCTTGTCGAGATTAAAAGCCGACCGGGAACGCTCCGAGGTGATGCAGGAACTTGGACATGGGAAACCGATGGCAAACTTACCACCATCGACAATCCCTACTTTTTGGCGAATTCCAAGGCGAAGAAACTTCGTTCTCTCCTGCAACGACAGAAAGCAGCCAAAGGGAAAGGACAGATTCCTTTTATAGAAGCATTAGTTTTCTGCTCTGCAGAAAACCTCCAGTGCGATCTGCAAGGAACCGCGAAATCGCACGTATGCTTCCGAGATAAGGAACCGGACGGTTCGTCCGCCGCCAAGCCAGGGATCATGGCTGCCATCAAACGCCGACAATGTGAGGGGCTCGACCCCATGCCTCGTGGGGACCACAACCTTCCGACTCAAAAAATCATCGCTCAATCGCTGGAACAAGCTGGGATCAGGTCTTCGCAACGAACTCGAAAGGTTAGCGATTATGTGCTGGACCGTCTGATCAACGAAGGCCCCGGCTTTCAAGACTGGGAAGCGACTCATTCAACGCTCAAAAACGTACGACGGCGAGTTCGGATCTACAACATTCGTACAAGTGCAACTTCGGAAGATCGCGCTACCATAGAGAGGGCTGCAAGGCGGGAAGCCGAAT
>JBIJCS010000317.1:0-5940 GCA_044344575.1 Pirellula sp.
AATGGTCAGAGACTTTGAGGCGATGTGTCCTAAGCGGATTGAGTTACCGACGGAGTGGGTTTCGCATGCGTTGTTTATACCTCAGCGGGAAGAAGCGATTCGACGGGCGAAGAAGATATTGATGGTTGGTGCTGGGGGGATGATTGTTTTATTCCTTGCTGTTGTTTGGTTCGTGGCGAAGGCTTTATTGGGTTAGATTGTTTTTTATCGGGGTGAAAGAGTATGACATCAACCGAAGCAGGTTTGCAGGGTAAGTTCGCAGACGATTCGGTGGTGGTGATTGTGCCTGTGCGCAATGACGCGAAGCGTTTACGTGTGTTGCTTGAGTCGCTTCGGCAACAGACGCGTCCTCATGCTTTGGTGGTCGTCGACAATGGATCGAGCGATGAGAGTAGTGAGGTGGCAGCTTCTTTTGGAGCGAAGGTTCTTGATGGATCTGGTTTAAAGGTTGGTGCGTTGCGCAATTTGGGTGTTGCGAATTCTCAATCGGTATGGGTGGCTTTTTGCGACTCAGATCATGAGGTTCCGTCGGACTGGTTGCAGACAGGATTAGATGCGCTCAAGCAATATCCGGGTAAGACCGTGATAGGATCCCATTATCTGGCTCCGACGGAATCGACTTGGGTTCAGAGTGCTTGGGCTGTTCATCGATTGCGAGCGATGGGGCGTGGGGCGGAGGAGACGGAGTGGTTGGGTGCTGGCAACATGTTGTTACGGCGAGAGGACTTTGAGTCCATCGGTGGTTTTTCGGAGAATTTGGTGGCGGCGGAAGACGTTGATTTGTGTCATCGATTGCGGGGGGCTGGCGGTCGTGTGATTTGCGATCCTGCGGTTCGCAGTTTTCATCATGGGGAGCCGAAGACGCTTGGGATTTTTTTGCGCAAGGAGTACTGGCGTGGCAGCAGTGGTTTGAAGGCTTGGTTTAAGTCGGGTTGTCCGATGAGCGACATTCCTAGTTTTATCTGGCCGTTATGGCATTTGCTGGTGCCAATCTTCACGGTGTTGGTAGCGGCATTTATTTGGTTCCAGGGTGGTGCTGGGGGGCTGTGGTTGCTGGTGGGTTTGTTGTTGTGGATTGCACCAGCGTTTGCTTTGGCCGTGAAAAACGCCATAAGGTATGGGGTTGTTCGCGTTATCCAACTCGCCGTGCTTTATTTCTTGTATGGATTAGCAAGAGCTGCGGCGTTGTTCAAGGGTTGGTAGGTTCGATTTTCAGCGCGGTGGTTGATTGGTCGCTTGGGGAATTCGACCGAGTCATTAGTTTGACGCTGAGGGCCGAGACCCAAGCGACGAGGAACGACCAAGTCACGGCAAGGATAGAGAGATTATTGACGATCCAACTGGTTCGGTAGAGTTCTCGGTTTTGCCAATTCATGTAAACGGATGGCCAGCTCATGGTGGACCACAGATAAAAACAAACAGGGACGGTGGGGATCGCATAGCAGAGTAGTGCCACGAAGAAACCGATCCAGTAGGCGCGTGCGACGTGCGTTGTTTGCATCGCCATGCATAGTGAGACGCTTAGTAGGACGGGTGCGAGAAGGGTGGGAGTGATCAATGCGGCCGATGGCGAGATGATGGTCACCCCGAGAATGAGAAGACAGATTGCAGCCCAAGCGAAGAGTGTCGAGAAGAAGCGGGACATGAGAGAGGTACCGGGTTTTGTTCGTGAATTAGCAAAGAATTGAAAGGCGTTTTGGAGTTGTTTTGCGCGGAGGGTGATCAGTGCTGCGATGCAGCTAATGAGCATACCAGCCATCGCAATTCGATTGATAAAAAATCCGATTCCTTCCAGTGTTCCGCTTGCGTTGCTATTCATCACACCGGCACCGAGGAATGCGAGTGCAAGGCAAGTGCCGATCGAGATTGCGAGCCACTTCAAGGTGTTTTTGCGTTGACTATCGCGAGGCATAGGGTTGGATTTTTCCAACTGCTCTTCGAGTTCATCTTCTTGATCGAGGGGGTGTATCTCATCGTTGCTCATGATGGTCCGGCTTTGCGACTGAGTAGAGAAGAGTTGGAAAACTCGCAAGTGAGAGCGATGTCCAGTATAGCAATGTCCAGTATACTAGGGGGACTTCGAAGTCGTTCCTGCCTTTGTGACGTTCTTGCTGGATCATGCCATGAAATCCGATGTCTATGCTTGCATTTTGGGTTGTGATTTTGCGTCTTGGCGAAGGAAGTGGTTGTGTTTCACGGTGATGGTTGCCTGTTTTTTCCCTTGGGGGCCATGGTTTCGAGAGGATGGGTTTCGCATGGGGCGAGCGGCATTCGGCTCACCTTTCGATGCCATGGAGGGGAGGGCCTTAGGGTTGCTTGCTGCGCGATGTTTAGAGTGTCATGCAGGGGGTGAGGCGGCGGGTGGATTGGATTTGCGGTCTCGGGAGGGATTGGATCGGGGTGGGGATTCTGGTGCGGTGTGGATGGAGGAGGTTGAGCAGAGTCGGTTGTGGCAAGTGATCGATAGTGGAGAGATGCCACCGAAGGTAAAGTTGACGGAGGAAGAGAAAGGGGTATTGCTGGACTGGGTCAAGGGTGGAGCGCGGTTACCCTTGGAGCCATTGAATCGGTTGGAGTTGACCTCCGATTATCGGGCTGGGTTTGATTGGTGGGCATTTCGTCCGATTGATCAGCGCGCCGTGGAGTTGGGGGAGGATTTTCAGGGATTGGATTCTACTGGTGTTCGGTTAACGATTCGCAATCGCATTGACGCGTTGGTGTATCGCAAGTTAGCGATGGAGGGATTGGTTCCGAATGGGCAGGCGAGTGCTCGGGTATTGATACGTCGATTGTTTTTGGATTTGGTTGGATTGCCGCCGAGTATTGAGCAGGTTCAAGCCTTTGAGCGGTCTGCAACCGAGGAGGCTTATGCGGCGTTGGTTGAGGAGTTGTTAGCATCACCGGCTTATGGTGAGCGATGGGCGCGTCATTGGTTGGACGTGGTTCGATATGGGGAGAGTGATGGCTTTGAGAGAAATTTCCCGAGGCTTCATAGTTGGCATTACCGTGATTGGGTGATCGATGCGTTGAATCGAGACATGCCATACGATCGATTTGTTCAGATGCAGATTGCTGGTGATCAGTTATCCGAGGGGCTTGAGGGTGCATCGGCTTGTAGTTTTCTGGTCAGTGGGGTGCATAACACGGTAGTCGGTTCGAGTGATCGGATGAAGCGATTGGCATTGCAGGACGAGTTGGAGGAGAAGATCGGAACTGTATCGCAGACTTTTTTGGGGCTAACAGCGCAGTGTGCACGATGTCATGAGCACAAGTACGATCCGATCTCTACGGAGTCGTACTATCAGTTAGCGGCAGCGTTGCAGGGGGTGGGGCATGGGGAGCTTGAGATTGCGGATGCGAGCGTAGCGGGGAGGCTAGAGGAACTAGCGCGGCGGAGGCGGGAGGTTGTCGATGGTCTAAGGGAGCTGGAGGTAAGGGCACTGGAGGGTGCAGGGAAGTTTGGTTCGACGAAGGAGCAGTTCCAGTACCCTGTTCCTGCTTATGCTTGGAATTTTGAGGGGGTGGGATTGGGTCAGCGGGAGGTGTTGGACAGTGTTTCGGGGTTGCGAGCGACGCTTCAGGGTGTTGGGGGAGTATCGGGTGGGGTTGTGCTGGATGGTCAGAGTTTTTGGCAGACGGATCCGATGGATCGGGACATTGGCGAGAAGACGCTAGCGGCGTGGGTGAGTGTCGATTCGTTGGATCAATCGGGGGGTGGGGTGATCAGTTTGCAGACGCTGGATGGAGTTGTGTTTGATGCGGTGGTTTATGCAGAGCGTGAGCCGGGTCAGTGGATGGCTGGAAGCAATGGTTTTTCGCGCTCATCGTCATTTGGAGGGGTGCAGGAGGAGTCGGGGTTAGTGCATATCGCGATACGTTATCGGCAAGATGGGACGATAGAGGCTTTTCGCAATGGCGAGTTGTATGGCAAGGGATACAAGACGGGGTTTCAAGCGTATCGAGCGGGGGAGTCGCAATTCTTGTTTGGGTTGCGTCACGGTCCGGCGGGTGGGAATCGATTTTTCCGTGGGGTGCTGCATCGTGCCGTATGTTTTCAGACCGCATTGAGTGACGAGGAGTTGCGAGCGTTGGCTCAGCATCGAGAGTGGGACTGGGATTTGCGGGAGGCTTGGCAGAAGCTTGGGCCGGAGGTGCTAGCCAAGCGTGATGCTTACCGTGCGGAGATAGAGCGGTTGGATCGGGAGATAGGTCAGGTACGTGAGGGGGCGAAGCGTAAGGTATACACGGTGTTGTCGGTTGGTGGGGTGAAAGGTGGTGGGATTGGTCCGACGCAAGTATTGATGCGTGGGGACATTGACAAGCCTGGAGCGGTGGTACGAGCGGGAGGGATTGTTGGGTTAGGCGAGTTGGGTGGTAATGATTTTGGGTTGGGAGAGCAAGCGAGTGATGGGGAGCGTCGGTTGGCTTTAGCGAAGTGGATTACTGAGGTGAATCGTCCGTTATTATCTCGGGTGATTGTCAATCGGTTATGGCATTATCATTTTGGGAATGGGATTGTTGAGACGCCGAATGATTTTGGATTTAATGGTGGTCGGCCGAGTCATCCGGAGTTACTGGATTACTTAGCGCATGAGTTGATGCGAGGTGGGATGCAGTTGAAGGGATTGCATCGTCTGATGGTGATGTCGAGTGTGTATCGGCAGAGCAGTGAGCCGAGGCAGGATGGATTAGCGAAGGACGGGTCGAATCGTTGGTTATGGCGGTATCCGATGCGTCGATTGGATGCGGAGACGGTTCGCGATTCGATGTTATCGATCAGTGGATTGTTGCGTACGGATCGTGGTGGGCCTGGGTATGTGGATGTGGACTACAAGGATGTTAATGGGACGACGTATTACCATCCCAAGGATGAAGAGCCGGTAGAGTGTTTTCGCAGGACGGTTTATCGCTTCAGTCCACGGTGTGAGCGGGTGTCATTATTAGACGCGTTGGATTGTCCGGATCCATCTGCGACTGCACCGAAGCGAGCGATGACAACGACCCCTTTGCAAGCGTTGAGTTTACTCAACAGTGGTTTTACGTTTCAGATGTCCGAGGGGTTGGTGGGTGATTTGGAGGTTAAGTGGCCAGATTCGAAGTCTGAAGATTTGGTCGATACGATGTTTCAGCGGGTGTTGTTGAGGGGGCCGAGTGAGGAAGAGCGGGTTCGGGCTTTGCAGTTCGTTCGCGATCATGGGCTGCGTGCATTGGCTCGGGTGTTGTGGAACACCAGTGAATTTTTGGTGATGGAGTGAGAGGGGGGAGAAGCGAAATGAACAGCTTGGATCCGTCGAGCGTGATGAATCGTCGTGGGTGGTTGGATTGGTCGTGTCGGGGATTGGGTGCAACGGCTTTTTTGTCGTTGCTAGCTTCGCAGCAGGGGCGAGGGGGGGTATTGGTTCCTGGTGGGAAGGCCAAGCGAGCGATTCAGATTTGTTTGGTAGGAGGATTGAGTCATTTGGACTCGTTTGATTACAAGCCAGAGTTGGAGAAGATGCACGGTAAGACGTTGCAAACGGAGGAGAAGCCGGACATTTTTTTTGGTCAGATGGGATTATTGCGCAAGAGCGATTGGGAGTTTCGTCCGCGAGGAGAGAGTGGATTGATGATCTCGGAGTTGTTTCCCAAGATCGCGTCGCAAGCGGATCGATTGACGGTGATTCGTTCGATGGTAACGGAGTCAGCCAACCATACACCTGCGTTGTTTTTTGAGAACAGTGGTTTTGAGTTCAATGGATTTCCATCGATGGGGAGTTGGTTATCGTATGGATTGGGTTCGATCGCTGAGGATTTACCGGCTTATGTGGTATTGCCCGATGGTCGGGGAGGGCCGAATGGAGGGGCATCGAATTGGTCGAATGGGTTTTTGCCTGGGCAGCATCAAGGGGTTTTGTTTCACAGTGGTCAGTCGCCGGTGCGCGATTTGCGGCCGGCGCGGGA
>JBIJCS010000319.1:0-5938 GCA_044344575.1 Pirellula sp.
TCCCCAACGTCCATTTCAATCCGACCGCGGAACATACCAATCGCGACCGTGAAATCATTACGCAACGTGCATAGGTGGGTTCCGCGGTCGTGAGGTCGATCGTTCGATGCCAATAGAAGGTGTCAATCCATTCCGCGTTGGATCACGGATCAAAGGCCGACCGCTTCACCGCACCCTACGAGGGGAAAGAGATTCCCCAAAAGAAATAGCGAAGGCCGGACTCGAACCGGCGACACACGGCTTATGAAGCCGTTGCTCTAACCGACTGAGCTACTTCGCCTTGTGAGTCGCTAAAGATAAGCACCGACGGCGTTCTCGGCAAGTCATCCTGCCGGTTTTCCCACTCACAGAAAAGGCCTACTTGGGCATCTCCTGACCCAGAAAATCCGGCACAGATTGCTTTTTCTTCTCTTCTTTACCCCACCAACTACCGTCTTCGTCCGATCCCCCAAACCAACTCGACTTCTTTTTTGTCGGGGCAACTACCGACTTAGGCTTAGGATCCGGATAAGGATCTAAGAAATCGGTGGTCTTCTTCCAAGCCTTCTTCGCCGATGCAGTCATCTTCTCGTAAGTCGTCTTGTTATTCGTGGAATAACTCCGAATTGTCGGTGATGATGTTGGCTTTTTCTTCGTACTCCCCCAGCTTGGCCACCAACTGCTCGAACTCGATTTGCCCTTCGTCTGCTTGCTCGCAATCCATGAAAGCCAATCTTCTTGGGCTCCATCCTCCAAAGAACGAACCTGCCAATTGTCCTGACGCAAGGAATCTCCCGATGCGACTCGCATCTCATCAGCACCCTGTCCAAAACATCCTAGGGACGGAAATCCCAAGAAAACAAAACACAGGGCAATCCACAACTGAAATACGCCTCGTCGCTTCGCATTTCCCATCGCAATTCTCCTTCGTTGCTTCTCGTGGTTATCATTAAACGCGTTGGCGTTGGTTTTGTTTGGCGGCACATTTTCCGGCCCCAACTCTGCTTACCAAAAACCATTCGCCACTGTCCAGAGAACTCCCCATAGAACTGTCCAGAGAACTCCCCAGAGAACAGGCCGGTCGGCGAAGCTGGATTTACCCGCGAAAACCCAAAGGAAAAGCCAGGGGAGTGCATCGAGAAAACCTTTGCAAACTCGCCTCGGACTTGCGTCTACCTCAACCCTTTCTATACTTAAGCCCCTGATGACCGGCCAAACGCTACCGAAGCGGTAAACGACAGACGGAAAATCTCGACTTGATCGATTCCATTTGTTCGTGTACCCTTCTGCGAAATTGACCAGTTTGATCCTCAGCAAGCGCTGTGTGATTCAGGAAAGAAACACACAAAGGTTTGAAATTCTGGGGGTTTCAGGGCATCGGTCGAGCAGGTATGATATGGGGCTTGCGATCGGAAACGATCTTCAAGCTTTTGTGTCCAACGCGGGTGTAGCTCAGTTGGTAGAGCACAACGTTGCCAACGTTGTTGTCGTGGGTTCGAATCCCATCACCCGCTCTTTCTGCTCGGCAGAGCCCTTATTTTTTTACTTTCGTCGTTCATTGACGTTTCGAGTCCCTTTTCGGATTGCCAACTCGCATGTCTGCAGTCGATACCGAGGCAACTACACAGCTGGATCTTCAAGTGAAGATCGAAAAGCCTTCCGCTTGCCAACGCCACGTTGTGGTTACTATTCCGCGGGCCGAGTTGGACCGCTACTTCCGCAAAGCCTACGACGAAATCGCTCCTCGCGCCGATTTGCCAGGCTTCCGCGCCGGGAAAATCCCGCGCAAACTCCTTGAATCGCGATTCAAGAAGACGGTAGCCGATCAAGTGAAGAGCAACTTGGTCATGGACAGCCTTCAGCAAATCACCGAAGGGGGTGAATTCTCCGCAATCGCCGAACCGGATATGGACTACGGTGCAGTGAAGCTGCCGGAGTCCGGTGATTTTACCTTCGAATTCAAAATCGAAGTCCGACCCGAATTCGATACACCGAAGTGGGAAGGTCTTGAACTGGTCAAGACCGAGTTTAACTTGACCGACGACGAAGTCGAACGGCAACTCGTTCGTACCCTCGATCGAATCGTCGAAGGTGAACCAGTAGACGGAGAAGCGAAACTCGGCGACAAAGCCGTGATCAATATCGCCTTCACCGCCGACTCAAAGCCGCTGTCGTTCCTCGAAGAATCTGTCGTTCAGATCTATCCTCAGTTGAGTCTTGCCGACTGCATCATCGAGAACTTCGGTGATCTTGTTGCCGGCAAAATGGAAGGGGACAAGGTCACGACCAAAGTCAAGGTTCTTGAGACTTCTCTGAACGAACAACTGCGGGGAGTAGAAGTCGATGCAGAAATTGAACTGCTCGAAATCCGCCGCGTGAATGTCGAAGGGCTTACGCCTCACCAACTTCTCGAAATTGGTTTCGAAAGCACCGACGAGCTCCGAGAATTCGTTCGCAAGGAACTCACCCGTCAGTGCGAATACCACCAAGCGCAATTGTTGCGTGAACAAATCACCAAACAATTGACCACCGGTGCCGATTGGGATCTACCTCCCGCGACAGTGCGTCGCCAAGCAGATCGAGAATTGCATCGTCGCGTTCTTGAAATGAAGCGAAATCAGTTCTCCGATGACCAAATTCGTGTCGTGATCAACTCGATGCGCCGAAACATCGAAGAAATGACTCGCGAGGCTCTCCGCGAACACTTCGTCCTCGAAAAGATCGCTGAAGATCTCAAAATCGAACCGTCCGAGGCAGAATACGACGAAGAAATCAACCTGATCGCTGAACGGTCCGATGCGTCTGCTCGCCAAGTTCGCAACAAACTCGAACGCAACGGGCAGATGGATGCGATCCGTAATCAAATCCTCGAGCGAAATGTCATCAACCAAATTGTTGAAGCAGCAAAGGTGACGACAACCAAGGGTGATTCGATTCTCAAGGAAGATCCAAAAGAATTCGCCGTTGAATTCTTAGTGGCCCCTGTGTCGGCGTTGATTCCAGAGGCCAAATACGACGAGCGTCCAGAGGATTCCGCTTCTGATAAAGATTCGGTCAAGCCTACCTAAGAAATACGCTCGACTCGAATACGAGTTGGGCAAGCCTGAAAAACACTTAGTGGCATAAACACTTAGTGGCATAAACACGAAGCGGCATGAAGAGTACTTCATGCCGCTTTTTTCATTTACATCTCCCGCCGATCCATCCTACCAACCACCACGACTGGTATCGCCCGCCACGGACAACCCGTCTCAACGTGATGGATTTCCGGTAAGCTACAGTACGCAGAGGGAAGTTATATCAATACGCTTGAGCAAACCCATGCCGCAATGTTCAGCGAGGAACTCCTCCGATCGCGGATTGTTAACCAACCATAAGTAACTAGGTAAGCACATGGATGAAAAGAAACGAGCCATCGACTCTGACGTTCAAGGTTTTTCGCCAGAGGCATACGGCGAGGCTGAGAAAGACCGTCCAACTCCTGCAGACGAGCCGAATTCGAATCTTACCAACGACGACATCCTATCGATGATGCGTCGAACCATCGATCAATTAGAACGTAGCGATTCGTCGCG
Organism: Pirellula sp.; assembly: GCA_044344575.1. Classification (GTDB taxonomy): domain Bacteria; phylum Planctomycetota; class Planctomycetia; order Pirellulales; family Pirellulaceae; genus JBKCUI01. The sequence continues at coordinate 3,555 of JBIJCS010000319.1, forward strand.
CGGGGACTTGAAGATTCTCAGCCGCACGCTTAAGGAATTGCGATACGCATTTAAAGTATTCCAGCCGTACCAGCGGCGGCGAAAAGTCACTGTATTTGGGTCAGCGCGAACAAAACCTGACCATCCGGCATATCGACAGGCGGAAGATTTCTCACGAAGGATGGCTGAGCATGGCTGGATGGTGATCACCGGGGCAGGGGGTGGGATCATGGAAGCCGGACACCGCGGTGCGGGGCGCGAGTTGTCGATGGGGCTCAATATCATGCTCCCCTTTGAACAGTCTGCAAATCCAATCATTGATGGAGATCCCAAACTTGTAACACTCAAGTACTTCTTCACACGCAAATTGATGTTTGTGAAAGAGTGTAGTGCGGTAGTCTGTTGCCCCGGAGGTGTCGGAACCTTGGATGAGACCTTTGAAGTCCTCACTCTGCTGCAAACCGGCAAGCAAACCCTCTTGCCGATGGTCCTACTCGATGAACCGGGAGGAAACTACTGGAAAAGTGTGGAAGTATTCTTTCGAGAGCAATTGCTAGACAAAGGCTACATTAGTCCCGAGGACTTGCATCTCTTCAAGATCACCGATAACAATGCGGAAGCCATTCGCGAGGTACTGCAGTTTTATCGCGTCTATCACAGCATGCGGTATGTAGACGACCTATTGGTACTAAGGCTCACAAGTCAACTTAGTGCTGTCAGGCTTGGGCATCTCAACGAGCACTTTTCGGATATTCTTGTAAGTGGCAAGATAGAGCAGCGTGATGCGTTACCCGAAGAGGTAACAGAACCGGATCTTGCAGCCCTTCCACGACTCACGCTTCATTTCAATCGACGGAATTTGGGTCGTTTGCGGCAATTGATCGATGCGATTAATGCAACAGAAGAGTGATTGAGTCGTTCAGGGAGATACCCATGGTACGAGTAGCATTGTTGGGGTGTGGCTTGATAGGCGATTCGTATGCAGAAGCCATTTTAGGGAACCGCAGTCGCGATCGTATCGACGTCGTCTACTCACGCTCCGAAGAACGTCGGGGGGCGTTCCAAAAGAAATGGGGGATCCCCCATGGCACTTGCAATTGGCGAGAAGCCATTGAGCACCCTGAAATCGATTTAGTCGTTGTCGCAACGCCGAACCATCTGCACGAAGCTTGTGTAGTGGCAGCGGCCGAGGCTGGTAAAGGAGTGCTGTGTACCAAGCCGCTCGGACGAACAAGGCTTGAAGCGGAACGCATGCTGCAAGCCGTAGATCAAGCGGGGGTTTTTCACGGATATTTAGAAGACTTGGTCTATACACCAAAAACTCTAAAGGCACTGCAGACGGTCGCGTCCGGCGCATTGGGAAAGGTGTTGTGGGTTCGATCGCGCGAGACGCACCCGGGCCCGCACAGCGAGTGGTTTTGGGACAAGCAATGCGCAGGTGGTGGAGCAATTGTGGACTTGGGCTGCCATTGCATCGAGATCGGCAGGAGTTTTATTGGCAAGCAAGTACGACCAGTTGAGGTAATGTGTTGGGGGGATACACAAGTCCACCAGATCGAGAGTGAAGATCATGCTATCGGTTTGGTCCGCTACGAAAATGGGGCGATTGGGCAGTTTGAAGTGAGTTGGTCATTTCGGGGCGGAATGGACCTTCGAGATGAAGTCGTCGGCACCGATGGGACTCTATGGCTCAATCATTGGTTGCGAACTGGGTTTGAAGTCTTCACTGCTTTAGGGACGCAGGAATCTGTCGCTGAAAAGTCAGAGACTTCTCGCGGTTGGATGTTTCCCGTGGGGGACGAAGCGGGAGCTTTGGGCTACCGCGCAATGTTTCAGGACATGTTTGATAGCTATGAAGCTAGCAGGGAACCGCGCGAATCATTCCGAGACGGCGTGATTGTCAATGCAATCGTCGATGCTTGCTATCGTTCGATGCAGACCAAACGTTGGGAAAGCATCGATTATGGCGATGTGGCCGCGGTGAACCTTCTCGAATCACCCGCATCCAAAAGCAACGCTGAAGGATAGTTATCGGGGCGAATTGGTTTGGCTGTGACGAGAATCGATTCGGTTTTATGAGGAAAATCCACCGACATCCCATCGTAGCCACCCGCTGCCAAGCGGTGGAGGTGGCCAGGAAAATCTCCACCGTCATCCCATCGTAGCCACCCGCTGCCAAGCGGTGGATGTTGCGAGGAAAACTACCACCGTCATCCCATCGTAGCCACCCGCTGCCAAGCGGTGGATGTGGCCAGGAAAATCTCCACCGTCATCCCATCGTAGCCACCCGCTGCCAAGCGGTGGAGGTGGCCAGGAAAATCTCCACCGACATCCCATCGTAGCCACCCGCTGCCAAGCGGTGGAGGTTGCGAGGAAAACGACCACCGTCTGGCGAACGGTGGCTA
>JBIJCS010000321.1:0-5930 GCA_044344575.1 Pirellula sp.
GATTCTCCAATCGTCGATACCAAGCCTTAGGCACACGATCTCGTAGTTGCGCTTGTACCTGCCGATGCAATAGCGGCATCACCCGATGCTTCGCTGCCATCCGTAAAACTAACTCCCAATCCACTGCAATACCTTCACACCGCTCCACCCACGACTGAACACGAGTCGAAGGCACCGAAGTACGACACACAGCAAGAAATAGCTCGGATTCGATGGATAAATCTCTAGCAAACAGATTCTGCATCTTTTTACGGTCGCCGTAAAATTGGCTCGATAGGATATCCCAGGAGAAAAGAAACGCGAGACGCTTTTGGCTCTTGGTCGATGAACTCTTCAACGCGCCGCCGGCGGCTACGATTCAGAGAGCTATCATAGTCGTAGACCCCAAAATTGCATCCTTGATACCACGAAAATCGTATCGATAACGATCCTTCTTAACACCAAAAAAGACCTATGAATACCCTCCCTGATCACCCTACACATAAGATATGCTTCCTGTTCGGTATAGATTACCGAAGCGGTACAAACCACTTGTACCAACTGCTAAGGCTCCACCCGAATTGCATCGGCTTGGAGCCCATCTGGGAAGACTTTCTCCTGCATCATTCCAAGCTTCTGGAAACCTATGTCGCAAGCGTCTTCAACTCGTGGAATCCCGCGTGGCAAGTCGATCGCCGTGTTGGCACACAAAAGGACTTGTTGCGTGAACTCGGGAAGACACTTGAACTCTTCCTTCTCCGGCAAACATCTCTTCAGTCTGACAAGTCAGAGCCGCTGAACCGTTCCGTTCCGCCATGCTACGTGACTAAAACTCCGAGTGTCGAAGGGCTCAACCGTTTCTTCTCTCTCTTCCCAAATGCTATCCCTATCGTAATTGTCCGCGATGGTCGATCCGTTGTAGAGTCCGGCATGAGATCTTTCGGATGGGACTTCATCCAACAGGCAACTCGTTGGAAACACCGAGCTCGTATCATCTTGGAATTTCAAGATTACTTGAGGGATTCTTCCTTACCCGGACTGGTCATCCGTTTCGAAGACTTGATCACTGACGAGAAAAAAACCTTGACCAATGTCTTTCATCAACTGGCGATCGATCCGGGTTTGTACGACTTTCAAAAAGCTCAAACGCTAAAGGTGCTCGGTAGCTCTGATACTTCCATTTCCCAAGGCACGTTGCATTGGCGTAGCACCGACAAACCCGTTGATTTCTCCCCCATTCGACGCTTTGAGCATTGGACGCCCGAACAACATCGACAATTCAATGAGATTGCAGAAGAAGAACTACGCCTTTTTGGTTACCCATAACGAATCGTAAATTCCCGCCACTTTTCGCATCCTTTGATCGAAAGAAAATTCTTGTTCGATCAATTCTCGTGCAGCATGAGACTTTTCTCTCCCAAATTCAGGTACCAACGATTCGAGCACCGATGCATCCAAAGCTTTTTCATCTCCGGGTTCAATCAACCAACCGGTTCGGTTCGGACGAATCAAACTTGGTACTCCCGCCACACGAGTCGCAACAACTGGTACCTCCAATGCCATCGCTTCGAGCACGACATTGGGTAACCCTTCGCGAATGCTATTCAACAAAAAAGCATCCATCGCTTGATAGAACATCCGAGTATCGGACAATTGCCCCAACAACCTGACTTGTTCGCCTAACCCACGATGAGCAATTTCCTTTTCAATTTCGGGACGAAAAGGACCGTCCCCCGCTACCCACAGTTGGACTCGTGATCCCCGTGCGTTCAACCTCGATACCATCGCTATCGCTTCTAAAATCCCCTTCTCCGGCGAGAGCCTACAAACCATTCCTATCAACGGTTCATTTCCCTCAACCCCCATTTCACGCTTGGCTGACTCCTTGCTCGTCGTGCGTGTATAGGTTGCCAAGTCGATTGCATTGTGCACTAAATGGATCTTGCGTTCGGAGATTCGCAACTGTTTGCATTCGTCAACTAAATCCTCTGAAACGCATATGAGCTTCTCATACCAAGGTAAACACTTTTTATCGATCGATATGTACAAAGGCATCCGTCCGGTGGTATCTGTCCAACCATGAAGCATCGACACCAGATGCATCTTGTGAAAACGCCTCAGAATCAGCCCCAACGCGTTGGACTTGTAGTCGTGCGTCTGGAGTAACTCGATGCGTTCTTTCCGCATGAACTGAAGTAACTTCTTGATCACCGAAATGTCGCGCAATCCGTGATCTTCGATCAAAGTCAAAGGGCAATCAAGCTTTTCTGCCCGCGACCGTAACGACTGTTGAATCGTCGGATCTGGAGCACACAAGTACACGACTTGCGCGTCGTATCCATGGTGTTTGATGAACCGTGGAGAATTCAGAATCGTCTTCTCAGGGCCTCCCCCCGTTCCCGCAACGACGCGCAAATGTGCCATCCTGCGCATGAACACTGTTCTCCAAAAACCTAGGGAAAAATTGGGTATCGCTACCTTCAGACCTTAAGAATAACCACGCATCATAAGTGGCAAAATAATAGCTATGACGCTCAAAACCCGCAACCGAAACACCTCTTTCCCTAAATTCATTTCCTTCTCAGACTATGCCGAACTCCTATACTATCGCCTGCGTCCGCTATCGTTGCTCTCTCGTTGAAGGAAACCCAGAATATGAAGGCTCAAGACGTTTTAACGGCATCTCTGAAGACCACGCAGATGATTTTCCATAGCTATGTCAATGACCTAACCGATGCCGAATTGCTTGAACGACCCGGCCCCGGCTGCAATCACCTCGCTTGGCAACTCGGTCACTTGATCAGCTCCAATTCCTCCATCCTCAACACGATCGCCCCTGGCGCCGCTCCAACCCTACCCCCTGGTTTCGATGAACAACACTCCAAATCGATGGCAACAAGCCAAGACACCAGCGGTTTTCTTACCAAAGACCAGTACTTAGATCTCTTCCGCAAACTCGACGAAGCCACCTTAGCGGCCTTCGCTCGTCTCTCCGAAGACGACTTGGACAGACCAAGCCCTGAAAACTGGCGTGGTAAATTCCCAACCATGGGAAGCCTCGCCGTTTTGCTGGCTTCCCATACGATGATGCACGTTGGGCAATGGGTTCCCATCCGTCGTAGACTCCAAAAACCGGTCCTGATCTAAACCGATTCCGTCACGAATCTACTTGGACTGGCTTGCGGCAATCCGGATCCTTCGATACTCCATCTGTCCGTGATCCCCTTCCAGTCCTATCGGTCCCGTTGCCGGTAACTTAAACGCTCCCTCGATCGTCTCGCCATTACATGTGCACACTGCTACGTTGTCTTTTACGGTAACCACTAGCTCATTCCAATCTTGAGGCTTGTAGTTCTTCAGATCCTTGTATGGACCAGCGAGCGGGTAATCGCGACATTGTAATTGAGGTTCGCGGATAAACACTCCACTGTCTGCGTTAGGTGTCGCCCGAAACTCTAGCTTGAGCACAAAATCTCCTGCAAACTCTTTTTGTGTATACAGTTGCTGTATCCGTCTGGCTTCCCGTGGAGTCGTCACTACGATGCGACCATTGATTGCTACATATCGCCCATCACTCGTAGAAAGCTTCCCGCTGAGATCATCTTCGGCTGCCGCTGATTTCGATGCTGCTAGTCTCCAACCTGTCAAATCTTTTCCGTTGGTTAGCGATATGAAACCAGGTTCCAATTGGAAAGTATCCGGACTGGTTTCGATCAAGCCTTGGGTAGCCAGCACCGGTCGAATGGCTGCCGCCCATTTGCTATACCCTTGCTGATTCGGATGCAGAAGATCCGGGAACTCCACCTCTTTTGCATCCCCTTGCTCATTTGCAAATAGGGTCCATGTATCGACCATCGTTACTTGAGGGTACTTTTTTGCGACTTCCGCTATCGCGGTATTGATCTCTTTAATTTGCTCCGCTGGCCGTTTCTTGGTAGCCGACGCTGGAAAGACTCGACACAGTGTCACCGGCACTTTCGCATTGTGCTTTTCAATACCAGACAAAATCAAATCGATATTCGTTGCTATCGTTTTCGCATCCGCCCCCTCCTCCAAATCGTTCGTTCCCATCAACATCACGATCCCCGTTGGATTCAATGCCAACACGTCGTTCTGTAACCGAAACAACATCCCTCGCGTCGTGTCACCGCTGATCCCTCGATTCGCTACTTTCAATCCCGGGAAATTGTTTCCTAAATCATCACCCCAGCCTTGAGTAATGGAATCTCCCAAGAACACCACAGCCTTTTGATCTGCTTGAATCTTCGTAGCCCACCCTTTTCGCTTCTCATTCCAAAGATTGCGAAACCAATCATAACGACGAATCGGACCCGACCCGGGAACGCCTTCATCACTCTCAGGTAACACGATGCGGTCTTCTGCGCGTTGCCCGTAAGCCAATTCGCTTAATGGACCCGGTCCACTCAACCAAGCTCCCAGCACGGCGATCCACGTCAACGATACTTTCTTTTTCATAGTTGTCTTTCTTCTTTAGGAGTTGAATCTAATTCGGAGCCGGCAAATCCCGCGTCTGAAAACGATAAAAACCAATCGTATAAGCCATGGTTCCCAGAGCAATCAATACGCTTACATAACCCATCGGCCCGAAAGTCTCTTGCCAGTTTCTTCCAGCCTCACCCATCAAAAAACGCCATCGGTATGCCGGATTATTATGGATCGTTTGAACCATCCAATCCGGCTGATAAGCTGACAAAAAGGTCATCGGTTTGACAAATCCCATCCCCGGCGTGGACTTCGACAATATAAAGAGCAACAACTGGGTTACGTACAAACCGATGACGATTCCCAACGATCGCCATCGGTACTGATCGAAACTGCTGACGAGTACTGCTATCCCTAGTATCGCAAATCCCAAAGAAAATAGATTCATCGTCGATGCGAGAAAGGTACTTGGTTCTACCAAATCCCTCAACGGTATCTGTTGCTGTTGTTTGGTTACAAAGGGATTCGGAAGTTCCAAACCCCAACCTGGTAACGTCCACGTCGTACGCGTTACTACCGGCGTTGAATTGGTAAGAATCCCCATCGCTATCCCTGCATAAATGAGACTGCAGAGCACCATCAACCCTACGATGCTAACCGCTGCATGCGCTGCTACCAGCTTCCATCTCGGTATCGGTTGCGCCAACAATAACTCCATCGTCCCTCGACCCAACTCACCACTGATCACATCGGTACCCCGCGCGATGCTCCAAGTCAAAACACATAACAAAACAACCGGCTCATCAAAAGTGATCCCAATGATCCCGTGATAAGTCAAAAATTGCTCGAGCGGCACCGGTGAAAACTTTTCAAAGGCTTTGAATTGCTCGATCAATGGAGCAAAACCCGAAAGTTCAAATTGACTGATCGTCCATATTCTTACCCAAGGGAAAAAAAAGAGTACGAGTGCCAAAGCTCCCCACAAAAGCAACGACTCGACCAAGTATTTCTTCAGTAAAATTCTAAACATCAACCGATCGCCCACTTGCGAAAGGCTAGCTCGTATACTTCGGTCGCTCGGTGTAACTGCTCGATCGCTACCCACTCATCCTTGCGATGCGCTTGAGCAATGCTCCCCGGCCCGCAAACCACCATTCTTCGAAGTCGTTGCAATACGCCACCATCGGTACCGTAACAAACCGTTCTGGCTTGAGCATTCCCCGTGATCTTCAACATCTCCAATATCCACTCCGCCTTCGCATCGACGACCCAAGGCTTGTTATTGGATTTCTGAATCAACTCTAAACCATACGCCTTGCTCAGCGATTCGATCCCCCGCTCTAACTCGCTCGTATCGACTCCCGGCATCGGCCTTAAAAATACTTCTGCTTCCGCCAAAGCCGTCGTCACGTTAACCGCCAAAGGCTCATTTCGCAAAACCATATTCCACGATAACGTCGGTGGATCGAACGACGGATTGTGATACTTCGCGTCTCGTAGTGTCAGTT
>JBIJCS010000322.1:0-5925 GCA_044344575.1 Pirellula sp.
GCAGGGAGTTTACAGTTTGCCCAAGTATTGCAGGAGGTCGGCGAGATCTTGAGGGCTCTTTCCTTCGAGCAGTCCGGCGGGCATTAGGGATTCGCTTGAATTCCCTTTTTCTGAGATTTGGTCCGCGTTGATACGGTAGATATTTCCGTCTGCAGCTTGCAGAGTCACCCCGTCGGCAGCGTTGTAGATCATCATGCCAGTGATGATTTCGTCATCGATCGTGCGTACACGCATCGATTTGTAACGGTCGGGGATATCGCGGCTCGGTTCATAAATTGCGTGCAGGAGGTCTTCGGGGGAAAAGCGTTTGGCGACGCCGGTCAGAGCGGGCCCGAGGGAGCTTTGCCCACCGTGGCACAGCGCGCATTTGGCTTGGTAAAAGGCTTGGCCCCGGTCTGCGTTTCCCTGAAGTGTCTTTAGGGATTGAGCGAGTTGAGGGATGTCGATGGGGGAGGATGGTCGCACGAGCGAAGCGAGTTGTGAGGGGTCGAGTTGGGACTGCAAGTAGGGATCCCAATCGTTCCAATCTTCCGAAGTTGGGGCTTGAGGTTTTTCGTTCTCGGCAACAACTTTGCGTGTCCGTTCTAAAATAGCTTTTTTGGGCAAAGCGACGTTGGTATGGAAGGTTGCAGAAAGGAGTTTAGCTAAGATCGGGAATTCTCTTTCGGCTTGTTTGGGCGCAATGTCCTGCAGAGCTTTCCAAGCGTTTGGCCAGAGGGATCGCTCGGTGGATTCAAGAGCTTGAAGATAGAGGTCGTACTCATTCTCTTGAGGGCTGGAGGCCAAGAGGTTCAAGGATACTTCGCGGGTAGTTTCGGTTTGAAAGGCTTGGATGAGGGTTTCGCGAAATTCAGCAGGTGGTTTCCCGTTGAGGGCGAAGGGTAGGATAGCGACGTTCCATTGTTCGGGTGGTGTATTTTTTAGGTCTCGTTGCAGTCGTTCGCGGATGCTGTTTTGGATGTCTTGGGAAAAGGATTGAACGACCACAAGGTCACCGGCATCGATCGCGGAGGGCAAAGCGGCGAAGGCAGTGCCGAGAGATTGGTCTCGCATCAGAAGATTTGCAACCAGTTGTTTGATACGGGTTGGCCATTGGTTATCGGTGTAAAGACCACGGTTGCGAACTTTTTCTGGCAGTTCGGCGAGGGTGGTTGCGGTTTTGCGGGTTTGTTCTTCGGAGCGAGGGGCACCGCATTGCGCGATGCAACAGAGCATGTGTAAGTCTGAGGTTGGATGGGTATTTTCTTGGATTTGGCTCAATGCATAATCGAGGGCTTTGGGATCCGTTGGTTCAAACATCGCCATGGTGCGAATGGCTTCTGCTTGCAAGCCGACTTGGCCGTCTCGTTCGGCTTGCTGCGCAAAGTAAAGAGCCCATTTCGCCCAGCTATTGCGAATGTCTTCCTTCATCCGCAGCGTGAACTGACCTCGGTAGCCATCGAGTGAGTCGGCGGGTGCGTCTGCTTGGGGTGGCAAGTTCTTTCGACGATCGCCAAGTACGGATTGCATGAGAGTCAAGCATTCCATTTGATCTCGGGTGGAAAGTTGCTCGCGATTCGATTCGATCCAAGGGGCGAGGGCTTCGAGGGTTGCGATATCGAGTGCGTCTTTGGCAGGTCCGAAGAGGAGGTTTGCAGCGAGTACATCGAGTTTGTTGTTGATCGCGGTGTTCGCTGGGGGTTGGTTCGTACGGCTCAGGGCCCAAAGGTAGGTACGTTTCAGTGCGTTTCCTGCTGGCGAATCGGAAACGGGGAAGTGGTTCCAATCATTCATGGGCCAACGTCGCCATCCGAGGGCTTCGAGTCGATTGCGAGGTTCGCTTTGACCGAGGTGAAGTTCCCAGGGTGTGTGAGCTTCGGTAAGATCGGTGGAGGCTGGGGCTGGGAGTTTGGCAAGTTCGCGTTGCAATCGGGGTTCGTCGTTTGGGTTGATATTCCCGCGCGCGAGGATCCACCAAGCCGCATTACGCACGGTGGGGTCATTGGACTTGGCGGCTTGTAGAAGGGAATCGGTAGCGAGACGAGTGCCGAGTCGGGTCAGGATTTGTGCGCCCCGTTCGCGCCATCGAGCCACGGCGGGTGGATCTGCGTCAGGAGTCCATTGCCCCGTGACGAAGCGAGCGAGGAGGTCCAACGTTTGACCGTTGGCAAGAGGACGCCAAGTGGATTCAGACCAAGAATCCCAAGGGCAGGGATTGGTCAAAATGGTCGCGAGTTTGGTGGCGACATCGGGAGGGATTGGGCCATTGGGAGTTTTGGATTGAGCAAGTTGTTTTGCGAGAGCATCGGCTGGGTTTGCGGATTCCACGTTGGGTTGTGGTTTGTAGGAGATGCGATAGATAGCGCCAGTGGTTCCGCGTCCACCGACGCTTACGAGCAAATCACCGTTGCGGGTGACACAAAGATCGGTGGGTGCGAACCCGATGCTCCCGGAGGGTTGCATAAAGATTTCCGAGGGGAGACGATCTGGAATTCGTTCTTCGAGGGGAAGGTTTTCGGAGGGATAAACAGCCAGAATACGCCCGAAGGTCCAGTCGAGGACAAAGGAGGCATCTTGGTATTTTTGGGGAAACGCGTGGTGTTGATAGACCGCTACACCGGTGGGTGAACCGCGACCGAGGCGCGCGAGGGACATCGGCATGGTTACGCGGTAGTCGTCGTCTTTCCAAGCTGGCCCGCACCAACCGGCATCGGAGCCTGGTCCGAGTGCCAGAACGCGGGTAGGCCGATACCATGGTAAAGTCGCTTCGCGTTCGTCGTCAGAGTCATAGGTCACGACTTGGCCGTCAGGCAAAAAGTCAAAGTCATAGCAATTGCGAAGACCGTGAGCCCACACACCCCGTTTTGAGAAATCTGGGCTAATGCGCCAGAGAGTTCCGGCGCGAGGTTTCGGAATGGTGTCGAAGTTCCCAGTTCGCAATTTAGAAATCGTGGCAGCGAAGTTACCGACCATCAGGTACCAATGTCCGTCGGGGCCACGTCGGATAGCGTGCGAATCGTGTTCACCTCCGGTGGGAAGCTCGAGAACCCGTTGGGGAGGTTTGTCGCCGATGGAGTCACCGTTGGAGTCTTCGGACTTCCACAAGCCGCCGTCTGCAACGTAATAGAGGACATTTTTCTCGATCCAAAGGCCTTGTGCACCTTGTTTGATAGGGTTGGCTGCACTTGGATTGTCTTTGTTTCGATTCCAGTCGATTGCGGATTCATAGATGCCATCGTTGTCGCGATCGCTCAAGGTGCGGATGTAGCCTGGACCGGAGATAACCGGTTGGCCTTGTGCATCGAGGGTCATGCAAAAGCAATCGTGAGCAAGCTGGTCATCGGCGACACGTTCGACCGCGAAACCGTTGGGCAGCGAGAACGGGAGTTCGTCGGCCAGGGATGAGGGTTGGACGAAGATCTGGGTGCAGGCAATCAGCAGAGACAAAGCCTTGGTGAGCCAATTTATGGAGTGTGATGCCGCACCGTCCCATTGTTGGTTAGTAGGGCGCAGAAGATGGTAGCTTGCGAATGGGTAGCGTGAGTTGTGCACAGGATTTGACGTTGAAACAACAGGAATTGACTAGAAAGTGACAGAGTGTTGACAGGTTTTCCACCGAGTTATCGACGGAATGAATTTCAGGGTGTGAATCAGAGGATGGAAGAAATGGGTGTGGTTTCGTAACGATCGGGAAGAACCATGAACTATCGTATCGGATTTTTCGTGAGTTCAAGGTGCAAGGGTGGTTTGAATCGGATGAAAAAATCGGGAACGTTGAAAAATCGGCTTTTCCTTTCTCGAAGCTCCGTCAGTGTGTTTCCCTCAATCTCGGGAAGTGGTTTATAGTATTGGGCCTGAGTGATGGGCGTTCGTTTCCCCGGCGGAGGTTTTGGAGCTTCTGGATGGGGGATGTTGAGAATACCTGCGAGATTCCGAACAAGCAGTGGAGTGGAGAGATGCGAGTAGTTACTTTTGGATTGCGAACGAGCGTTTTGACGTCGATGCTGTTAGCGGTACAGCTCGCGTTTGGGCAGTTAGCACCCAATGCGTTGAAGGGGGTTCTTCAGGACGACCGCATCGATGTGCTTCGCGATGGCCAATTGGTGACTTCGTATGTGTTTCGTTCGGGGAGTAAACCGGTTTTATGGCCGATTCATGGGCCGGATGGACATCGCATGACGCGATCGTATCCGATGGATGCGACGGTACCGGATGAAGCGCACGACCATCCGCATCACCGTGGTTTGTGGATGACGTTTGGCGAAGTCGCTGGAGCGGATTGGTGGGCAGAGGGGAAAGGCAAGGGGTTGGTCGCACACCGCAAGGTCCTATCGCTGAACGATTCGGGGCCGACGATTACTTGGGTTGCCCAGCACGAGTGGTTCAAGACCTCGAATTCTGGAGCGGCGGACGGCTCTGCTGTCTTGCTGGAGACTTGTCGTTACAGTGTTTCCGCGACGGAATCGCAGACGGTGATTGACTGCGAATATCTTTGGAAAGGTGGTGATGGGAAGCAAGCCGTGGCGTTTGGGGATACCAAAGAAGGGATGTTTGCGATCCGAGTCCCCGAGACGATGCGAGGGGACAAACCTGGTGGAGAGATACTGAATAGCGCGGGGGATCGCCAAGGGGATACATGGGGCAAGTCTGCCAAGTGGGTTGATTATTCGGGGCCGGTAGCGCCAAAGAGTGGCAATTCGAAGAACTTGCCAGGAATCTATGGCATCGCGATTTTGACCCATCCAGCGAGTTTCCGTGCGGATGGGTTATGGCACGTTCGAACGTACGGGCTCTTTGCTCACAATCCTTTCGGCATCAAGGACTTTCTGGGCCAGCGGACGAAGACCGGTTCAACGGCGCTGGACCCAAAGCACTCGGGTGGATACTCCTTGCCACCTGGTGAGTCGTTACATTTCCTATATCGCGTTGTGTTTCATCGCGACCGATGGGACGTAGCAACTGGAGACAAAGAGTGGCAAGCGTTTTCTGAGACGAAGCCGCAGCTGGATTCGTCGAAGAAAGGTGAGGGAATCGGTCTGTGAGCGCAGGATCGAATCAAGGTTCACCCATCAACGTTCAATGTCCAAAGTGTGCAGCCAAGTTGCGGGCAACCGCCGAGTTGGTTGGCAAACGGATCGCTTGTCCAAAATGTGGATCGCGGGTGTTGATTCCGCACATAGGTAATCCGACCGGAGATCAACATGCTAACAATCAGGTTGGTAACAATCAGAGTGGAATACCAGATGGGGTACGTTCGCAGGATGAGGATTGGTTTTCGCTTGAACCATCCAGCGATGCCCCGACGAAATTAAGCGATACTCCACCGATCCTCCGCGATACTCCACCTAGTACCAGCGAAGCTGAGTCGTTGGCCGAAGATCCTTTGGATGAAGACTCTGCTGGATCATCCGCTGTTCCGCAGCGAAGTGTTTTCGATGATGACTTGCCCGACCTAACTCCGTTTGAAGAGCCGCTAAGCTCGCTATCAGATCCGAAGAATCGCCGCGAAGACGATTTGTTGCGATCGTATTTGGGACCGTCGGAGGATCCATTTCATGGGACTTCCACGGATCGCGGTGGAGAGAAGAAGAACGCGGGGTCAAGGGGTATAAATGGTCTTGAGAAAGCACTTGCTCAAACGCAGAAAGGCGTAGCCAAGGGCCAGAGGGGGGCTGCAGAGGGACAGAATGAGGTTGCCGAGGAACAAGACGGGGAGTATTCGGTCGTATGCAAAGTGTGCGGTACGTTGCTGTACGTCCGACCTTCTTCGGTGGGTAAGCAGATTCGTTGTCCGGATTGCCATTCCGAGTTTCCCCAGCCGGCACCTAAGCCGAAGAAAAAGCCGACTGAGACGCGCTGGGACGAGCGGGATACCAGTGTGCAATTAGCTCCAGCGGAAGGGGCAAATCCGCGGATTGTTTCTCGTGAGACAGTCAACACTAAGTC
>JBIJCS010000324.1:0-5853 GCA_044344575.1 Pirellula sp.
AAAAAGCCAAGTGTAAGGACCGGCTAGTTTCGATCCTGCGAACTGCTTCTTAGAAAGCTTACAATCGCTGCGATCTCCTCAGGGGTGAGAGTGGTTTCGAATCCCTCGGGCATCAATGAGCGTTGCGATACTCGTGTTTCCGCCAAATCTTGTTTTCGAACGCGGCTGATCTTACCGGTACTATCCACCCACTCAATGGTTTGGTCATCTTCTTGAAGTTTCAGACCAGTGATCGATTCCCCATCGTCCGTCTTGGCGTGAAATACCCAATATTTCTCTTCCACACTTCGATTCGGATCAAGAATGGCAGTCATCCAAGCAGCGTTCGTCCAATGACTCAGGCCACGCAAATTAGGAGCGAGGGCTTCTTGCGTCTGCTCGCCATGGTTTTGCTCGTCCTGGTTCCCATCCATAGGCTTCCTAGGATCGTGGCATACGGCGCAATGCTTCCGATAGGCTGCTTGCCCAACGCTAGGATCTATTCTCGCCGGCCAGCGACTCAAGTACCCTCGCACAATTTCCGGACGATCAGCACCTGGTGGGTCCCCGAGGACTTCCTTTTTCAATTCATCAAGACCGACAACATGCATACCTCGTAATAGTTGCAAGTTTGCTACGTCGACATCATCGATCGAAATCTCATTCGATTGGATTCGCCGCAGAAGCTGTTCAAAAGATACGCCATGCTTGGATGCTAATGACAAGGTAACGGTACGACTTTCCCCGGACAACTTTTTCCACGCATCTAGAATCTTCTCCCAACTATCCCGTGAAGTCCGCCATAAACCACGTAGTACCACCGAGTCGATCTCGCTCGCTTCCCCCGTAGTCAAGGCCGCGAGGAAACGCTCATGATCTTCTGTCCAAGTATCTCCCATGCGTGAGAGAAGTAGTTCCATTGCGGCTTGCAAAGTTCCGGTATTCGATCCGTCTGACGATTTCAAATACTCATCCCAGGACTCGCGAGCTGCGGTAAGGAGGCGTTCAATCGCTTCGTTATCCAGTCCACTACTGTCTGCAGAAGAAAATTGTCTCGCAAGCATAAAATGCCAAGCAGGCCTTCGACTTGCGCGTTGATTGTCGTTGGCGGGGGCTTGGGCGGTGATTGTCTGGAGCAGTTGCGATTTGAGTTCTGGTGAACATCGCCCGACAAGTTTCTCGATCATGCGCTTTACATTGATCGCATCTTCCTTGCTTTCCAGCGTACTCCGCAACACTGCATCAATTGAATTCGGCGATAAAAACGCAATGCCTTCAATCATTGCGCCACTTTTAGCACCGGCCGCCATGCTCTCTGCTATTTGTCTCCCAAATCGATCTCCAGCTTGGCTTGCTAACACTGCATAGGATAATGCTACGTCTGGGTGCTCTTTGAGAACTTTCGGGGATATACCCGCAAGAAACGAATCCCGTAAGTTCGTTAAATCACTATCTTCAGTGGATTCCGACAGCTGATGCCATTGATCCAAAAGCACCTTGAGGGTTGCCGGCATCAATCGCGCTACATCGTTCCTTAACGATTCTTGGGGAATCTTTCCGATATGCATCAGCAGGTACGTTAACCGCACCTGCGTGCGAACCGCAGATGCGTCAATCCATTCCTTCTGAACTCCTGTCAACTCTTCGACACTGACGGTTCCCGCATTGTACCGATCGATATAGATTTGTTGTGCCAAATCCGCTCTCGCGGAGTTTGGTCCAGCGATTTCCCGTAGAAGTTCGCCGTTCGAAAACTGGCGAAAATCCTCGTACGGCATCGGGGAAAAATCCTTTCTGCGGACCCGATAGATTCGCCCTCGATCTTCCCCGGCGCGTAGATTGATCCGTCGTTGCCATTCTTCAGGAATCCACTCCGGATGCTCAATGACATACCGATACATATCAACCACCCACAGCGTGCCATCAGGGGCATTCTCGATTCTCACTGGCCGAAACCAAGGGTCACTGCTGCGGATGAATTCGCTCTTAGCATCTTCACCAATCCGCCGCGCCGCCCAAGAAACACCAGCGGGTGTAATTTCATAGCGAGTCACAAGATTGTGCACAGGTTCGCATACCAATGCATACCCTCGCATTCCTTCCCCTTGTCCAGCACCACGGTTGATGATCGTACTACAAGCAGAGGTGAATCGATTGATCGCGTAGAGATCGTTAAACCGATCCGCTTGCTGACTCAATGGATAGACCGGGGGAATGCTCGGTGGATCCGTCATAAGGTTGTAGCGTTTAGATGGAAAATGGCCGGACTGACTCATCCAACGTTGCGGATAGAGGTAGTGAAACATCGGCAAGCTATTTTCGTTACCGAACCAGTTTCCAAATTCGTCGGTCGTTCGAATGTATTGCGTCACTCCAGTCTCAAGGCGCAAATCCGCTTGGTCTGGGTCAAGACTCAAATCCCAACCAAGGATCCGCATGGTCTGCTCTGGATTTTTTCTTAATAAGCCCCGTCCACTGACGGTGACTTCTTCTGCTCCGCCTCCGGGACCAAAATGCAAACGATGGTCCATACCGTAGGTAAAGCCATGAACTCGGTGCTGCGGATTGCCTTCCGGAAAGCCTTGAACAAGCTCCACCCTTTCATCGCATTTCCCATCCCCATCGGTATCGCGTGCAAAGAAAACCGTTGGGGCACAAGCAACAACCACACCGTCTCGCCAAGCGTACAGTCCGGCAGGATATTCCAGGCCATCGAGAAATACTGTCGCCTGATCCATCTTGCCGTCGCCATCGGTATCGCGAAGTGTTTTCACGCACCCTGACTTTCCACCAAGAGGATAATCGGACATTTCGACTACCCATACTTTGCCGTCTGTACCGAACGAGATACCTACAGGATCGGTCACCAATGGTTCACTTGCAACTAATTCAATAACCCACCCCTCGGGGACTTCGATGCTCGCCAGCGAATCTTCCGGAGAGCGTGGTTGATCTGCGAGAATCTTCTGCTTCGTCATCTGCAGAACACGATCGACGATTTGGTCTTCGGTCCCCCAGTCCCAACGCCCGGGTTGTCCGTAGTAGAGCATCGATCCATCAACTTCGTAACCACCCTCTCGGCTGACTCGCTCACTGGCTACGTACGCAAACACATCGTCTACATACCCCGCGACCCAAACGTTATCGAACTGACTAAGTTCCTTTTCGAGGCGGATTTGATAGTCCACCACGACTTCGCCCCCCATAAATACCCAGCCTAAGTCTTTGCCAAAGGTCCAAAGGTGCACGGGTGCCGGATAGGTTTCTGGGATGCGGTCTTTTCGCGAGAGCAGTTCAAGCCACGTGTTTGCGAAGTTGCGTTCGTGGGCCGAGCCGCTGTTTTGCATTTCTTTTAGTTTTTCTGGCGTTGGACGATTGGCAGAAGCAAGTGCCACCAGCGTGAACGCCGCGTTCGATGGTGGGGGAAGAGGTTTAAGACTCCCAGTCAATACGGACTCGACAGAGGCCGCCATCTCAGCCCCGTGTTTCCTCGACAATTCGATCGTTCCCCGAGGATTTGGGTTCGCGTCCGCCCCACATCCGATGATCGGCAAGGCAACACAATCCGGATGGTTCGCCTCCAAGATCCCCGCAGCGATTCCTCCCCAGTCGGCACTGATTCGATTCGCATCCGGCGAAATGGATGTGCTATGGCAGGCATATTGATAACTCACCGCAAGTAGCTTGCCCTGCGGATCCGTCACCTTGAGAACCCGCACGTTTCGATCGACAGGGCCATCGTCCACTGTCCCTATTCCAACCCATTCACTCCCTTTGAGCACCCGACGATTTATCGCAAACTCTGCACGGCCAAGCCCGTATTCGACATTTCCAGGCCGTTGGTTCTCGAATGCCTTGAGGATCACGTCGCTGATTCGATCGATCATCATCTGCGTCGTTCGCAACATCGCCTGATGTTCCGCTTCTGGAAACGGAACCCCAAAGAGGTTAGGGATCAATCCCTCAAGGTGTGGAGCAGTGTGAGAATGGGTGGTGCAGAAAACGATTCTTGAGCGAGGGATCCCCAAAGTCGGTAGTACCTTTTCCAAGATCTTTTCAGTCATCACCGAAGTGATTCCAATCGCATCGATCGAAACGATCACCAAAGCTTCTTTAGAATTTGGTTTCGGGTTCGGACTAACCGTCTGCGAGTCAGCAATCGCAGGCGTAAGTACCAAAGCACGCGCAGCCAATCGGTCTTCAATTCCCACAGCTGGTATGGTGCGGGAAGCATATCCGCTCAGTCGCACCGGCTCGTCTGGAGTAATGTCAACTTTTGCAACACCCACATTCCAACTTGGAGCAATTGCAGATTCTTCGGCTGCCGTAGCTTTCTTTGCCGAGGACAGTGCCATCAAGCCAGCGACAGCATAAAGGTTGACAAGCATCAAGGACAATACTGCGAACCTGAATTTCGGCGATCGCGATTGTCCTCGACTGACACCAAGAGCAGATGCTAAACGCAACATGGGTATCCTCAGAAATAGGAGTGTCGAAAGGCTTATCGGGCTATATCGAAAGCGTAGATAAGTTCCTGGTCACGGATAAATAGTTTCTGATCTGCAATCACGGGGTGAGCCCAAATTGCTCCTCGCCCGCGGTCGCTACTGGTTTGCGACGGAAGTTTTACTGAACCGAGTTCCTTCCAACCTTCGCGGGAAGGCTCGACTAAGTAACACACACCTTCCGAGTCGTCATAGCAGTAAAGCAATCCGTCGGCCATGGCGATGGATCCAGATCGGGAATTGCCCGCCTTGTGGCTCCAAAGGACTTCGCCAGTCTTTAGATCTTGGGCCATCCAAGTTCCCCGCAAAGCGTTGGTAAACCCGTAAATGGTACCTTCATGCAGAATGTAACCACCGTGGTGGTTTTCCATCGACTCTTTATCGAAGTGATATCGTTCCGTCATCGAAACCTTGCCACCGCTGCCTGCCAATTCAATCAGAGAGTTACCCGCTTTGTAGGCGGAGGAGTGATAGATTTCCTTCCCGATAATCACAGGAGTCGGAATCACCGCAGTCTTGTTACCTGTGGTTGGATTGGTGAATTGATGCTCACCGGTCTGAGCGTTGAATGCCACCAAACCAGCCTTCGTTGCGGTGACATAAATTGGAATCCCGTCGACCGTGGTTTTCATGATCGAGACGTACTGTGCGACGTCGCTGAATCCTTTAGAAACATATTTTTCTTCACCCGTTTTCTTATCTAGTCCGACGATAAATTTATCTCCACCGGGAGTACACAAGAGCATATCGCCATCAATAAGCACGGACTCGCTGTAACCCCATTGCGGTATGGCACCACCGAAGTCTTTTACCAAATTCTTGCTCCAGACCTTTTGTCCGTTTGCTGCATTGAGGCAAGCGAGTTCACCGAGGTCGCTGAGGAAGTAGACATGCGCACCATCTACCGTTGGAGTGCTGCGAGGACCACCGCCCCATCCGGTGAGATAATCGTCGGGCTTGGTTCCCCGATCAAAGCGTGTTGCCCAAAGCTCTTTCCCTGTCTTCACGTCAATACAAATTGCAACGCAGTCTTCCCCACGTTGTCCGATGGTGTAGAGCTTTCCGTTGCTAATGGCACTCGACGAATATCCAAGCCCCGACTCCTTGAAACTCCAAGCCAGCTTGGGGCCTTGTTCTGGCCAAGTCTTTAGGAGATTTTGCGAAGCTGCAATTCCGTCGCGAGCAGGTCCTCGCCACTGAGCCCAATCTCCATCTTCAGCAAACAAAGCTCCCACAGGGATAATCAGACCGAGTGCCATTCCAAGTGTTTGCCGCAAGCCCTTTCGAAGCGATCCATGACGATGGAAAGAACGTTGCCAAAGTGTCCGAGATGAACGCATTTTTTTGTTCCGGTAGGAAGGAGTAGTCC
>JBIJCS010000019.1:0-19234 GCA_044344575.1 Pirellula sp.
CCGTAGTACGGTCCTCCTGGGCCGTTGTCCGCGCGGCCTATAAGCGATTACGCCTCGCTGCGCTCGTGTTTGCGGCCCGGAGGACCGCCCTACGTTCAAGCCCCCCCAAACCTTCTTCCCTTTGCGCCTTTGCTTCTTTGCGTGAGACTTTGGGTCTAATCACTATCCAAGAATCTACCAATGCATGACGCCTCGCTGCGCTCGTGTTTGCGGCCCGGAGGACCGCACTACTTTTTAAAAACCACACACGTTTTAAGACAGTCTCACGATTCAGGCCGCAGCTCGTTTCGACCCGATGCGACAAAATCGATTAGAATAAAAAGCGCATCATCTGCAATCGCCTCCGATCGTCCTCGCTACTCGCTGCGGAATTCCTTAGGTTACCCCCCCATGTCGACAGCCGTTCACGAGACTTCTCGCAAAATCATCACCAACGTCGAGAAATGCATCGTCGGAAAACGAATGCAACTCGTACTCTCGCTCGTCTCATGGTTCTCCGGGGGACACATCCTTCTCGAAGATGTACCAGGTGTCGCCAAAACGATGCTCGCTCGCGCCCTTGCCGCTAGCGTCGGCGGAAGATTTAAACGAATACAGTGCACCCCAGACCTACTGCCTGGCGATATCACCGGTTCCTCGATCTTCAACCAAAAATCCTCCGAATTCGAATTCCGAAAAGGACCAGTATTTGCCAACATCCTGCTGGCAGACGAAATCAATCGTACCACTCCTCGCGCTCAATCGGCATTGCTTGAAGCGATGGCAGAAGCCTGCGTGACAGTCGATGGACAAACGCATAAACTCCCCCCACCGTTCCTGGTAATCGCTACTCAGAACCCGGTCGATCACGAAGGTACGTTTCCGCTTCCCGAAGCGCAACTCGACCGGTTCTTCATGAAGTTTTCGCTCGGCTATCCGTCAATTGAGGAGGAGCTGCGCATGCTTCAACTTCTCGAGTCACAGCATCCAATCGATACGTTGGAGGCTGTTATTTCAATCGACGAACTGATGGAAGCTCAAAACGCGGTAAAAAAAGTATATGTTGATACGAAGGTGCGGCAGTATTTGTTGAATATCATCCACGAAACCCGATCTCACGCGGAACTAGCCCTTGGAGCGGGACCACGCGCTTCGATCGCTTTGTTTCGCGCTGCACAAGCGATGGCTGCAATTCGTGGACGAACCTTTGTTCAGCCAGACGATATTAAAAAGATTTTGCAACCCGTTCTAAGCCATCGCCTTATTCTACGACCGGATGCCAGGCTGAGAAAACGCAATGCAAATGGGATTCTCGACGAAATCGTTTCTGAAATCGCCGTCCCAACCCTGGAGGAAACCGGGCGTTAACTTATGGCTATCGTTCCACTCATCACTTTTATTCTCTTTCTTGGACTGTTGACAGGCGCAAATTTTTTCGCGCTAGGGGCGAGCACTTTCCTTGTGGTGATGCAATTGGGACGCTATTTCTCCGAAAAGTGGATCGAAGCGATTCACGTAGAGAGGGAACTTCCTAATGACTCGGTGGAGATTGGCCAGAGCCTCGCAATTGGTTTGAAGCTACAAAACCGTTCCGGTTTTATGATTCCGTGGTTATTGGTCGAGGATCGTATCGCAAAACGAGATACACAATCTCCCCCTGTCGCGGTCAAGTTGCAAATAGAGCCAACACGACTGCAATGGTTCGCTTCTAGACGGAACTACCTCAAAGCCTATTCAATAGCTTTGCTCCGCCGGGGGTATTTCCAAATCGGTCCTACGCTTGTTGAAACAGGCGACTTACTTGGTCTGTACCGCAGTTTCCGAATTGCTTGCGAAGCTCAACACATCACTGTTCTTCCTAAGCTCGTTCCCCTTGAGGGACTGGAGTATACAAGTCGACGACCTATGGGGGAATTACGAGTTGATGATCGGGTGTTGGAAGACCCGACTTTGATGGTCGGTCTAAGAGAATATCAGCCCGGAGATCCGATGAATCGTGTCCACTGGAAAGCGACCGCAAGAACTGGGGTGTTGCATACACGTGTATTTCAACCAACATGTGTGCAAGGCGCATTATTGCTGGTTGATATGCACGAGGAGAGCAACCCGAAGAATCATGAACCGGTACGCAGTGATTTAGCGGTCACTGCCGCTGCATCGATCGCACATTGGCTCTACTCCAATGGCGAACCATTCGGACTGATTACCAACGGACGGGATGCTGCGGATCGGGTTCGTGCTATTCAAGAGAAAAAACGTTTTGAAAACCGTGCGGACGCTACGCAAGGTACTGAAATGAAATCGCACAGCGATCGTTTGCGACCTATCGTCTTAGGCGCAAACCGAACCGCCGAACATTTTGACGAAATGCATCATTTGCTTGCTCGTTTAGATCGCACTGATGGATTGAAATTGCATGAACTGCTTCAGGAAACGGAGAGTCGTATCCCCAAAATGCTGAGTTTGATCGTTGTCGCTCAGCAGATTGATCAACCCGGTGCCATGGCCTTGGAAATGTTGTCCAAGAGAGGATTTTCAATCAGCATTCTGCTGAATTGCCACCAAGAGGACTTTGTGGATCGCTGCGGCCCTCTTGTGGCCGCAGGCTTGCATGTTGACAACCTTTGCAATGAAGAGAGCTTGAGGCAACTCAATGCCCTCTCACTGCTGTCGCGTTGATCTCCCAAACCCTCGGGAGTATTGAACGGCTATTCGCGTCCGGATGTTACACCGGGCCACTCGTCCGTTCGGAAAGGGGTTAAAGGTAACCCACCTGCGCTATACAAGTTGCAAACGGGATTGTCTGCCCAAGCATACCGCACTGCGACCGGCTTTGCGACGCTAGGACTAGATACACGTATTTTGCCACCTTCGAGTATCTTCGCGTCTGCCTTCACAAACTTTTTATCTTCTCCTGCAATCGTAAATCCGACGGGTTCATTCACATCGAATGGACGCCAGCCAGCTGGAAGATGTTGGAAGCTCAAAATGATCCCATCGCCATCGGCTTGCATGCTTCCATAACGTGGACTTTGGTAGTCGACCGCAATTCCGTATTCATTCGCCAGTGCCCAGCGTGCCAAGCGTCTTCCCACATCCACTTTGTTCTTTGGGTGAATGTCTTTGCCTTCACCAATGTCGATAATGACCGCCTGTCCCGTATGAGGAAGTTTGTCTAGCGTCATGGTTTGGGCTTCGCGCAACTCTGCCCAATCACTCTCCCCGGGTTCCTTTGCTTCCGCCTTGAAGTCAGCAAGTTGCACCCAGTAGAAGGGGAAGTCCCCTTGCCCCCACTCATTGCGCCAATTTTGGATCATGAGAGGAAACAAATCGCGATATTGGTAAGCTCGACCGGCGTTCGATTCACCTTGGTACCAAATGGCCCCTCGGATGCCATACCCAAGATGGCTTTTCAGGACGCCGTTATAAATATTCGCGGGACGCTGATTGCCGCGCATCTGCCCGGATAGATTCTTGAACTGCGTTTCTTCGTCTTTGTTCCGATCCGTCTTGGTGGATAGCGATTGGAAGGTATCGGCGTTACGATTCCAGTTCTCAATCATCTTGTTGAAGCGACCATCGGACTTGAGTACATCAAGATTGACCCATGCTTCACAAGCCGAGCCACCCCACGCGTTATTAATCATTCCAACTGGAACACCAGTGGTTTGATGAATTTGACGTGCAAAGAAATAGCCAACCGCCGAAAACTTAGGGGTGTTTTCTGGATTGCATACCATCCATTTGCGATCGTCGTGACTCCACACAGGTTCCTGCGTCCCAACCTGTGGGAAGTTGATCATGCGGATCTTGGGGAAGTTCGCTGCAAGTCGCTCCAGATCTGGATCGTTGGATTGAGCTACGGACCATTGCATGTTGGACTGTCCAGAGCAGATCCAGACTTCTCCAACAAGAATGTCATTCAGGGTGACTTTGGAGCTACCTTCAACTGTCATGGTCAGCGGGCCGCCGATCTCCATGGCAGGTAGCTTGACTTGCCAGTTGCCGGTTGCGTCTGCTGTTGCACTGACTTTTGCGTTGCCAATCGTCACTGTCACATTTTGTCCGGGATTATCTTTACCCCAAACCTTGTTTTCTTGTTTCTGTTGCAACACCATCGAGTCGCTAAACACGTTTGGCAACTTTACTTCGGCTTTAACCGTGTTGATGGAACTTGTGGAAGTAAACACCGAGCCGGCGAGCAACATGGTTCGCAGCGTGTTTCGCCATAGGGTGGGTGTGGGTAAATGAGTCGTCACTTGCATGGAGAGAGACCTTTCCATTTGGGAGGGAGGTAAGGAAGGAGCGGGTGGTTTTAGGAGAAGTGCCACAAACGGACAACCCATCGCCACCAACATAGATGCAGGAATAGAGTACCGGTCAGAATTGCCAATGCAAGCACGTCAGCCCTTAAAACGGCTTTCTGTGCTTTGTTCCGTCCTAGCAGGGAAGGGGTGCTAGATGGTATTTCGGTTTTGATAGACGACAGTTCATCGAATGTTGTATTTTCATCTCCGTTTAGCGCAGAGGTCTCAGCCATCCTGTTGAGATCTTGGACATTCTCTAAAACTGCGTCGAAGGCATGCGATTCCTCTGAACGGCGCGTTGGTTTGACGCGCGTTGAGAAGTTTACGAATGCAATAAGACCGGCTACTGCTACAGTGCTTGCCACCACAATGGTTTGCCAACCAAACAAAGCTCCAGCGATGGTGTGAATAACAAGCCAGTGCCAGCCCCAAGCGTCGGCCATCGAAGTTTGCTCATACCCTGTTGACGGGCCGATTTCGGTCATTCGCGCGTTGAACCATGTCCGTGTCCAAGATCCTAGAGCCCAGCCTGTCCCACAGCCCAGCAAAGTGGTGAAGAGAAGATCTTTGGTCGGATGGGGGAGCTTGGGCAGCATTGGCCCAAACGGTTCTTGCCAACCCACCGGCGTTAGGGGCCTTAAAGCGATCGCGCAACCCATGCACGTCGCCAAGATTATAACAAGTGGCAGCGTTGGGAAACGCAAACGATCGAGTTGCGAACCGATTAGCATGATGCATGTTGCAAAGAAACCGCAATGAACGGCGAACGAGCCGATTAAATCCCATTTCGGGTAAAAGACCGTTGAAACGATTCCTGCGCCATATTGCCAATCGCGATAGGGCAAGTTCCACCCGTTTCCGATCACCTCAATGACCCCGAGCATGGTAAAGCACGCTCCGACAATGATCTCCATGATCAAATAACGAGGGGAGATGGGAATGCGGCAAGCGCGGCATCGACCTCGCAAAAGGATCCACCCAAAGACGGGTGAGTTATCGACCATACTCAGCGGGGTATCGCAAAAAGGGCAATGCGACCCTCGGGTGACGATGGTTTTTCCTCTAGGGGTGCGGTTCGCCACAACGTTGATGAAACTGCCTATACTTGCCCCAAGATAAAAGAACCAAAAGACAAATAGATATTCCACCGTGCGTTGTATCAACTTGATCCGGTAGCTAATCTCCGGATCTTTTGGTGAGTACTTCCATTTTGTCGTGGCTATCTTGTGCCTAATTTCAATAGCTGGATAGATCCAAGCGTAGAGGATCCAACCGACCACAAGGATTGTTATTAGAAGAACAATCGGCCAGTCACGACGAATTCTGAACCAGCTTTTGCGACGGGGTGGCAATGATGCCGTTTGTACAACTTCCGAAGAAACTGCAGTTTCGATTTCACCTTGACTCAAAACGCCCCTCGCTTCCCTTGAAGCTGCTGCAGGATGTCCTTGAGTGGATCGCGTTGTACATTGGGCTGGGAAGACGAATTCTGGTAGTCGCTCGGAGCTAATCGTCGTACGGCTCCGGGGTTTCTAGAGTCCGCAGCCGCGCGATATACATCTAGTACGCTATTATCCTGCAGTTGATCCCCAGGGGGTAAAAGCAAAAAACCGACGCTGCGAGGTTGATAGTTGACATCTTCAATTGCATTGGGGCTCTTCCCCGTCCGGTCGATTGCAATCGACTGCAAGAATTCTTCGTAAACACTGATGTCGTAGAGTACGGCGGGAGGGACCGGAATTTGGTAATTCTGTCGATTCCAGTTGCCAAAGCCATCGAGGAATTCTGTCGTTTGCTGAATTGTCGCTCCGCTGTCACGTTCTAGAGTTACCACTTCCGAACCCCCTGTCGGAATACGAAGCTTTCGAGGAGCTGCTGGATTTCGACGGTCCGCAAGCAGTACGATGAGAGTATCGGCATGTGTATTGCTGATGCGAAGATTGATGGGAGGGAGTGGTGGATTGGCGACGATTTGCTCGTTCGCAATACGATATTGCGGCTGTTGAAATGTAAAGGTGGGTTGTTGCGCCCACCATATTTGCCATGGAGAGTAAATGATAGGTTGAAGCCATAGGCCTTGATTGGGGATACAGGTGATCCCGAATCCAGGCATAGCAACACTTTCAAAACAATATCCACCTCCGAATTGTTGTTGGACACGCCACAACTGATGAATGGAATTATTCACGACCGTTAGACGAATTTGCGCTCGGGCCCCTCTTTGTGCAAGAAGCCCATTTCCAAATCCTTGGACGTTCGCGATCCCTTGTAGATCTCTTTGATCGATCGCCAGTGCGGCCCACTGATTGCCGACGGTTTGCTGGATTCGCACCATGTCATCTCCAACCGGAGTGATAACCCATGCTGCTTGCGCATCGTTGGCTTGAGGAACTAATTGTAAACCTCCATTTCCTGGGCCTGCTACACGCAAAAATCCTTGACTTCCGCCTTCACCGGTCCGTAGCATCACCATTGGAAATCCTCCAAGTTGTCCACTTTGCATCTCCTCGAACGTACTTGTGAGATTCGGCTGCGATCCAAAAGCTGGATTGACGCGCTGATCCGACGCAAAGACCGCCATGCGACTGGGGGCAAATTCGATACGGCCATTTTGCAATGTCCCGATTTGCATCGTGCCGCGATTCGAAGCCGGCCATCGAATGACGCGTTGTGCTTCTCTTGACGCGTAACCTATGTACTGACCGTCAGGAGTGTCGTAGCGTCGCAACCGACTATAAACCGTCACGTTACCCGCAGCATCCTGTACCAATAATTGTTCTTCACTTAAGCTAGCCAGAGAACCATACTGCCCGGAGTCACTCGTTGATCCGTCTGGAATCCTAAGTACGAAGTTTGTCTGTGCCATAGCGTGAGGTACCCAGAGAGAGAGAACAACGCTCCAAATCATGAAATGGATTGAAAGGTAAGTTTGAAGCATCGGAATATTCCTAAGAAATGGTTCCCTGCCGCGGCGTTTTTGAAGCATCACCGGCCAACCGAAGCATGAATTCTTCAAGTGCAATTCGGGATCGATCGTCTTGGCTATGTGTCCCCTTGAGTTCTATTTCTAGTTCCAACAACCAAGATAGCAACTTTTTTGCACGAACGCGGCCAATACGCATTAGCCGTTTGGTTGCTTTTTCCAGTTCGAACGACCGAAAGCCGCCCATGGTCAGCCCTCGTGACAGATCTGGACGTGTGGAAGCGATGCGTTCTGCTTGTTCGATCGCGTAAGCTGCAACCCCATAGCGGCGCAGACTCCACGACATCTGGGCTGCGATCCCGGTTGGAGATTGTCCAGCCATGATCAGTTTGTCCAGTTCTTCGAGTGCTTTCCCGATCTCCCCATCAGCTACCCAGTCAGTCAATTGCCAAACGGTTTGGGTGCGCCAACCGCCGACCAATTCATCGACCCGCGCATCAGAGACTTCGCCATTCTCCGTCCGAAACAATGCGAGTTTTGCCAGTTCGCAGTCGATTAATCCCCCGACGAACCCAATTCGATCGATGATCACATTCACTTGGTCCGTCGAGAGCTTGATGCCATGCCGTTTCTTACCCCAGAACGCAATCCACTTCTGTAATTGCGTATGGCTCGGTTCTTTGTCTCCAATGGCCCATCCGTTCTTAACCGCTAGCCGATGCACCCTTTGGTTCGAAGGAAGTGCTTGTACGTCTAGGAAAAGAATTGCACCGGATGGCCCTTTTTCAATCCACCGTTCAATCAATTCTCGGTTTTTCGAAAGGAAATCATCTGCTTTACGTACGTATGCGGCTTTGGGCCCTCCCATATCAAAGAGACTCTGGGTAGATAGTTCATCATGGACATCGACCCAATGGCTTTCCGTTCCATCAAACCGCGTTACCGACAACGGATCGAGTTTGAGCAACTCAATCAAATGCTCAATGACCTCCCGACGAAAGTAATCGTCGGGACCAAAACTAATCGCTACCGGGGGGACTTGAGTTGGATCACTCTCCATACAGTCGCAAGGGGGGGGGGCCGACGCTTGAAGGACGTCGAGTGGGTTAAGCACGGTGACTTCATTGGCGTCTTTCTGCTTGCCCGTCGGTTTTCCAGCCATCTTGCACTCCCAAAAAATTCACATCGACCACTTGCCGCAATTCTACACTAGAGCGAACACAATCGGCATAGGCTGGTTCCGGACTACCTTTCCATGTTCACAAGTGCCGGTGGAAGCACACAAAAAATGTGTGGAGAAGTACACAGCGAAGTGCATACAGACATCGAAGTGCATGGAGACAGCGAAGTACAAATGGAAAAGAGGCGGATCGGGTAACGCGATCCGGCTAGAGAAGTTCCTCAAGCTGCCAGAGGCTTGAGTAGCGTGTGGGGGGGCTCGAAGATCATTCTTCGAGCCCTTTTTTTTTATTCTCCCACTGGCAACGGCAAGTCAGTCTCTAAATCCCCGCAGCGTTCGATAGCCGTTTCTTACGCCATGTGCGAACCGCCCCCACTCCGAATAATGAAACGGCAATCACGGCAGAAGTTGGCTCAGGAACGGGATAGGGAATCACCTCAGGAGAATACAAAGCCCAAGCGACATTGCCGAAAGGAGGAAGACCGTCGGAGAGGTTTACGAAGAGCATAAAGTCCGCGGGGGCTGATCCATCAGGACCATTGATAGTCCCTCGAGAAAACGCAACTCCTTCTGCATCCGAGATCGAGAGCCCAGGAATGGCATTCGGCAAAATATTAAGTTGTGCAGAATCAAATGTAAAACCTCCCGCTGGTGTTGTAAACGAAACCATCCCTGGATAGACGAACGGAAGATCTTGTTGTCCCATATCCGCACTCCATGACGGATAGTCAAAAGTGATACTTCCACCCGTAAAAGAGAGTGTGTCACCAATACTCAATCCGCTGTTACCAACATCAAACAAGTTGCCTACCGTCAAAGTAGCCGGATCAAAGCTAATAGTTACCATTGGCCACGCAGACGTTGAATCCACTGTGAATCCAGTCGCTGATGTACTCCCCCCGACCTTAAAAGTGGGAATAGTTCCCCCCCATGCCACAAGCGGACTCGACAAACTCATCGCTAAAACCAACAAACAATTCGCAAACCGCATCGTGCGATTCCCCCAAATAGAAAACCCGGAAATTTGCGATCCATCGCGGTGTAACGTTCCTTCAATGTAAAAGTCACGCGGCAGATAGAGTGCTGCGCCCGGGCGGCTCACTTTTTTCCGAAATTTCCGAATTTAAGGACATAAGAGCCAGTTTTCGGCTACCCAAGCTCCATCATTCAGGGTTGAACAAATCCCAGCCACGGAAATGCTGAATGGACTTAAAAATAAAAAAACAGTGCAACCAAAAGGCGGCACTGTTGTAATAGATCTGTGCTGTAATAGATCTGTGCAATGCAACGGATCCGATCAAGCTACGACGCTTTCAGACCATAGGCCGATAAGCCAGCGAGATTCTCTTCGCTTAGTATCGGTAGTGATCTGGCTTGAATGGCCCTTGAGCATCAACACCCAAGTAAGACCTCTGTGATTCGGTCAGGCTGGTGAGTTTTACACCGAGCTTTTCCAAGTGCAAGCGAGCTACTTCTTCGTCGAGATGCTTTGGCAGCGTGTAGACCCGCTTGTCGTACTTGCCGCTGTCTCGCTCTTGCCACAGCTCTAATTGTGCTAGAACTTGGTTTGTAAAGCTCGTGCTCATCACGAAGCTTGGGTGGCCAGTAGCGCAACCCAAGTTCATCAAGCGACCTTCGGCCAATACCAAGATACTTCGTTTGGTATCATGGAAGTACCATTGGTCGAATTGCGCTTTGATGTTGCGGCGTTCTGCCTTACCCGACTTTTGCAACTTCTCCAAACCGGCCATATCGATTTCGTTGTCGAAGTGACCGATGTTGCAGACGATGGCCTTATCCTTCATCTTGAGCATGTGCTCTGCATTGATGATGTCTTTGTTACCGGTTGCGGTGACGAAAATGTCGGCGGTGCTAATGAAATCTTCGACGGTTTTGACTTCGTAGCCTTCCATCGTTGCTTGCAACGCACAGATAGGATCGATTTCAGTAACGATGACGCGACAGCCTTGGCCTCGCAACGCTTGGCAGCAACCCTTGCCCACATCCCCGTAACCGCATACGACCGCGACCTTGCCCGCCAACATCACGTCGGAAGCACGGTTCAGTCCGTCGATAAGGGAGTGACGACAACCGTACAAGTTATCGAACTTGCTCTTGGTAACCGAGTCATTGACATTGATCGCTGGGAACAGCAACTCACCCTTAGCGGTCATCTCGTAGAGTCGCTTTACACCCGTGGTGGTTTCCTCCGACACGCCGCGAATGGCTTTGCCCATCGCTGTGTAGCGGCCTTTGGCAACTACCAATTCCTTGCGAAGCAAATCGAGGATAACACCGAACTCTTCTGGTTGGGTTTCTGGATCGAATTCAGGAACTTTGTTGTCGGCTTCGTACTGGGTTCCCAAGTGGATCAGCATCGTTGCATCGCCACCGTCGTCAACGATCAAATCGGGTCCGGTTCCGTCTGGCCAAACCAAAGCTTCCTTCGTGCACCACCAGTATTCAGGTAATGTCTCACCTTTCCATGCAAAGACCGGGGTTCCGATCGGGTTCTCTAAGGATCCGCCACGACCGACGACTACAGCTGCGGCGGCTGTGTCTTGAGTCGAGAAAATATTGCAGCTAACCCAACGGACGTCAGCACCGAGATCGACAAGGGTTTCAATCAAGACGGCTGTCTGAACGGTCATGTGCAGAGAACCCATGATCTTCGCGCCCGCAAGAGGCTTGCTAGCCCCATATCGCTTACGCAACGCCATCAATCCTGGCATTTCGTCTTCTGCCAACTGAATTTCTTTGCGCCCCAAGCTCGCCAATTCTTCAGCGTCTTTCCGTTTGCCTTGTTCGAGCAGATCGAATGCTCGCACTTTGAAAGGAACTCGGCTCGGGTCACTCGACGCCAACGTTTTGGCATTTGCTAACTTACTCATCAACGATTCCTGCCTCTATTGAAGGAAACAACACGTAACTCACGAAAAATCAACTTGTTTTTGCCGCATTGCTCTCGCTACGACGAGTTGCGGTGGCGACAAACACCTGTGTACCTTTGGACTCGGGGTCGGGGGGGATAGGAACGAAGTTTTCTGGTTCCCATCCCGATTGGATCATCCATTCGAATATTTGGGATTGGGAAAAACCCAACCACATGTGACCGAGTTCATCTCTGTACTCGGTTCGCTCGTGTGTCAACAAGTCGAGCACCACAAGCCGTGCTGCTTCACGGCTTACGCGATGTGCCTCGCGAAAAACCCGCGTGGGGTCGGGAAGATACGCCAGAACCAGGGCCAGAATGGAGTCGTCGAGCGTTGCGTCGTCGATCGGCAACGCATCAAGTTCCCCTTTCTTCAACTCCACGTTCTGAAAGTCCTTGAGACGTTTTTTCGCAGTTTGAATCATCGATGGGGATGAATCGACCGCCACAACTTTTGCGACCCATGGTGCAAGAGTTTGGCTGATTGCCCCAGTGCCGCACCCCAAATCTCCGAGCACCCGGGTTCGATCAAGACATGCGGCCAGTGCCCAGGCGTCGAGTCGGTTTCCGAAAAGTTCGGCGCGGATGCGATCCCACTTCCCAGCCGAGGACGAAAAAAAAGTTTGTGATCGGCTACGTCGCCCTTCGATCACTTGGTCTAATCGAGCTTCGTCTTGCTCGCATGTTGCTTCGGGAAGGCAATGGGTTTTGGCAACTGACCAAAGTTTTTTCTGCGGGGTTGGCATCCCGCCTCCGTTGATCCGGTAGCAATTACTTGCTCCGTCGCGGCGTCCAACCACCCAACCGTCATCCACAAGCACTTTTAGATGCCGAGAAACGGTGCTTTGGGGCAACTGCAACGTTGTGCACAATTCAGCCACCGATAATTCAGATCGTTCAAGAATGCGAAGCAAGCGGGCCCGAGTCGGGTCCGAGAGGCTTTGCATCCAGGCAATCATTGACGGTGGGGGATTCATTGGTACTCGAAATGTCGGAGTTTTGGCGGACTGAATTTGTTATGCATCGGGATTGTGGCAACTTTCAGGTGGCTGATTCTTCGATTCACCCGCCCCATACATTCATCCGCTTATCCGGATGAAAGATTAACAGGTTGGGGTGGATTCGCAAGGAGGTTTGGGCGGTTTTTGGGATTGCCGTTGCAAATTCTACGGAATTCAGTACGATCTGTGACTTATTGGAAAAGGTTGGTTTTTTGTCAGTCGTCATTGAACGAGAAGAATTCGAGAATGCCGGTAACGAAAGAACGAAAAGACGAAATTATTAAGGATTTTCGCAAGCACGATGGGGACAGTGGTTCTCCGGATGTTCAGATTGCGATGTTGACGGAGCGAATCAATGGAATGACCGAGCACATGCGTGGTGCCGTCCGTGATTATTCGAGCCGACGCGGGTTGCTGAAAATGGTTAGCAAGAGGCGTGCTTTGTTGGACTACGTTCGCAAGCATGAGCCACAACGCTACGTTGATCTAATTACGCGATTGAATATCCGTAAGTAGATGTTTTACAAGTGGACAGATCAGTCCACTTGTTGTTTTGTGCTTCGATGGCGTAGCGGACCGGTTCTCTACGCCTGAAAGGCTTCGTGCGGATCTTTTGAATTGAACTTCGTTGTGAACCTCAACGGAAGCATTTCGAAGGAGTGATGTCCGAGCATCCTGGATGGGATTTTGTCTAGGAGTTGCTCCTTGATGTGCAGGTCTGGCCTGGGGCTGTGCATGGTAGGTGCAGTGCCCGACGAGGCTAGGTACAGGGGTGTTCCTGTATTTGCAGCCAGAGAGGTATTGGAACGGAAGTATTGGAACGTGAGTACTGGAAGACAACCAAGACTGCACGATGCTGTAAGATAATGATCGAGGGCGTGAATCTTGAACGCCAACGGTTAGGTTGAGCGACCGAATGTGGGCTGGATGTTGGTGCTTGGATAAGGTCGAGGAGAGCGTTGGCTGCAGTCCAGATAGATGAGTATTGCATGGCCGCTGTCGAGGCTGAGCAGGTGATAATGGGAATTGATCAACGGGATGCTTTGAAGATTGGAGATGTGGTAAGCGTTCTCAACGCATTCGAGAATGGGTATGGTCTGACAGATACTGGAATGTGTGTCTCGTGCTAAGTTCAGTTGGAGAAATTTTGGCAAACCAGAGATTTTTTGTTGGTGTTTGTTGATTGTTTTGTTGTTCTTTGGGGGGATGCTAGAGGAGTCGTAGGTAGGAGCATAACCCGCGACGCGGCGAGGAAAACTCAGGTGAATTCGACCGCGAAGTTGTAAACAATTTGAAGTCGTTTGAAAAAGTGAATAAGTGTTTGTAGAGAGGATAGGAATATCGTGAAGATTCGAGTAGAGAAGCAAATTGGCGATTCGGTGTTGTCTTTTGAAACCGGTCAATTGGCCAAGCAAGCCACGTCGTGTGTGCTATGTCAGTACGGTGAGACGGTTGTGTTGAACGCTGTCACTACGGGGCCATCGCGCCCGGGTACAGATTTTTTCCCATTAACCTGCGATTACCGCGAGCGATTTGCCGCGGCCGGTAAGTTCCCCGGGGGCTTCATCAAGCGAGAGGGGCGCCCGACGACCAAAGAAACGTTAACAAGCCGATTGGTCGACCGGCCAATTCGTCCTTTGTTCCCAGAGGGATTTATTGATGAAGTGCAAGTGCAGTCGATCGTAATGAGTAGTGACACTCAGAATGACGCTGACGTTTTGGCGATGAATGGAGCTGCCGCCGCTTTATTCGTTAGCACCCTGCCATTCCGCGGGCCAATCGCTTCGGTTCGCATCGGTCGAATCGATGGAAAGTTTATTCCGTTCCCCACGGTCAATCAGCTCGACGAGAGCGACTTGGACATGATCGTCTCGGCCAACGAGCGCGAAGTTGTCATGATCGAAGGCTTCGGCCAAGAGATTCCCGAAGCTGAGATGCTCGATGCGATCAAGTATGCTCACAGCATTTGCCGCGAAGTGATTGCATTGCAGAAGGAGTTGTTTGACAAGATCAAGCCGGAGCGAATGGTTTTCCAATCGCCGGACGATTCTGCATTGATTGCAACGTTGCGACAGAAGTACTTCGATCGTTTCCGAGATGCAAAGCAGATCGATGGCAAGCAAGATCGCAACGAAGCTTGTGCAAAGCTTCGCGAGTTGGCGTTGTCGGAAATGATTCCGGATCCGCAGGCGGAGGGCGCATTGGAAGTCAATGTATTCCACCGCGCATGGCATACTTTAGAGAATCAAGTAGTCCGAGAATTGATTTTGGCTGGCACCCGTGCGGACGGTCGTGACTCGAAGAGTCTGCGCACAATCTACTGCGAAACCGATTTGCTCCCTCGAACCCACGGAACCGCAGTTTTCCAACGCGGAGAAACCCAAGCTTTCATCACCGTTACGCTTGGAACACCCCGCGATGAGCAACGCATCGATGGGTTGATGGATGAGTACAGCAAGAAGTTCATGCTTGACTACAACTTCCCACCCTTCTCGGTCGGTGAGTGCAAACCGAATCGAGGACCTGGACGACGTGAAATTGGCCACGGGATGCTCGCAGAGCGTTCCCTCGAGCCAGTGCTGCCTGATCCAGATGATTTCCCATATACCATTCGCTTGATCAGCGATATTCTCGAGAGCAACGGTTCGTCGTCGATGGCGTCGGTCTGTGGCGGTTGCTTGGGTTTAATGGTCGCTGGCGTGCCGATTACCAATCCAGTCGCTGGTATCAGCATCGGTTTGGTACGTGAGAAGGATGATCGTTACACATTGCTAACCGACATCATCGGCGATGAGGACCATCACGGCGACATGGATTTCAAGATTGCCGGTACGCAAAACGGTATTACCGGTATTCAATTGGATTTGAAGATCGATGGTATCAGCGAAGAGATCATTCGTGCGACGCTCAAGCAGGCTCGAGAAGCTCGCATTGAGATTCTTCGCAAGATGCTCACCTGCATTCCACGACCACGCACCGAGATTAGCCGGTACGCTCCGCGTCTGCTGCGTACCAAGATTGATCCGGACAAGATTGGCTTGCTGATCGGCCCTGGAGGCAAGAACATTCGAGCGATCCAAGAAGATACCGGTGCGACGATCGATGTCGACGATGAGGGCAATGTAACCGTAGCAAGCTCAGACGCAGAGTCGGCGAAGGCTGCACTCGGTCGCGTTGAAGCTTGCACTGCAACCGTTCAAATTGGCAAGATTTATGACGGTGTGGTCACTAGTGTTCGGGACTTCGGTGCGTTCGTAGAAATTCTTCCGGGCAAGGACGGTTTGGTACACGTCAGTGAGTTGTCGAGCGGTTATGTTTCCAGCGTGGATGCCGTTTGTCGCGTTGGGGATCCGATGAAAGTCATCGTGATCGACATTGACGACCACGATCGTGTTAAGTTGTCGCGTCGCCGTGCGTTGGAAGAACTCGGCCTCGAAGATGACTTGGCCGTTGCAGAGAGCAACGACGATGAATTTGGTACCGATGGCGATGACATCGGATTCGATGATGGTCGTGAGCGATTTGATCGCGGCGGTGATCGTGGCGGCGATCGCGGAGGAGAGCGAGGTGGCGAGCGTCGTTCCCGTGATGACCGAGGCGGTGATCGTGGTGGTGACCGCGGTGGTGACCGCGGTGGCGATCGTGGTGGTGACCGCGGTGGCGATCGAGGTGGATTCCGTCGCCGTGGTGGCGGTGGTGGCGGCGGAGGACGCGGTGGCGACCGAGGAGGCCGCAGCGGTGGTGGCCGTAGCGGTGGTGGCGGCGGACGCGGTGGCGACCGTGGCGGCGATCGCCGATAATAGGATTTGCGAAAGGTTCATTCCTTCGGGAGGCCGAAGGAATGGAGACTCGTAAATTACAATGACTCCAACTTCAACAACACCGACGAAACATCGTCGGTGTTGTTTTTCTACATAGCAGGACAAGGCACCGACGGCATGAGTTCAGAAGTCAAATCAACGGGTCAAACCGTCAACTATCGTTTGTCCGCACGGCCTGAGGAGCTTGCATGCCTAGAGATTGCGAGGGAGTGGGTTTCCGAGCGATCTGCGAGTCGCAGCATCGAAAACGCTAATGGAAATTGGAGTGCATTAGCTTTGTCTACCGGGCGAGGCCAAGCTGCCGAATGTCTTGCGCGTGAACATGAAGAATCCAAGGTAACGCTTTGGTATATCGATCAGTTCCAGCAGCAAAAAGCGCAGCAACACTGCCGGTTGTCAAGCATGAGTACTCCGGATGGAACGTCTAAGATTATTGTTGGAGAGCCTCCCGCGAACTTGGTGATTGAATGTTGTGCAGACGCACCGATACAGGATACGGACTTAGCGATCGTTCCTCTAACGCATCAAGGGGAACAAGAGCTATCGAGGGATTTTTTACAGCAGTGCTACGACCGACTGAAAATCGGTGGAGCCTTGATCGCAGCAGTGGATCATTCCAAAGATACTTGGTTGCATGACCAACTGAAGACATTTGAAAAGAGTGTGCGAGTCAGGCCCTTCGACTTGTCTCGAGGGTATTGGATTGAAAAGACAAAAGCGTTGAAAAAACTGAAAGACTTTTCGTGCGAATTAGCGTTTCGGGATTGTGATGAATTGATTCACCTGGTCACCAGACCTGGTGTATTCTCGCATCGGCAATTAGACAATGGTGCACGGCAATTGCTCGATGCGGTCGATGTATATCCAGGTGCAAGCTTAATCGATATTGGATGTGGTAGTGGATCGGTTGCATTGGGATTGGCAATGCGCGATGGGAGTGCAAAAGTGCATGCTGTTGATTCGAATGCCCGCGCACTTTGGTGTGTGGAACAGGGATGCATTAAAAACAAAATCAAAAATCTTACGACCGAATTGAATGCGAACGGGGATTATCTTCATCCCGGTTCGTTTGACATGGCGCTAGCGAACCCACCTTACTTTGGTGACTTTCAGATTGCCGAAAAGATGATTCAGGCGGCCTTGCGGTCATTGCGGCCGGGCGGTCGTTTAGTACTTGTTTCTAAGCAGCCTAGCTGGTACGAAGAGAACATGCCCAAGTGGTTTGAAGAGTGTGAGGTGTTCCCATCGGGGAGATACCATATCGCCTCAGGTCTCAAGCCGAAAGGCACATGATCAATACAAGCCGCTTAGATAATCCGAGCGGCTTGTTCACCGAAACGAAGGGCTGCGAGGCTTGCTTACTGCAGTGTCTATCCACCGCAGTTTTTTACTGGGCTAGGTGATGCCAAAGTCGGCTCGAGGCCCGGATACCGCGATAGAAGTCGTCCAAGCAAAATTTTTCGTTCGGGCTGTGAGCTCCGTCATCATCAAGTCCCCAGCCGATGAGCAACACATCGCAGTCGAGGGCATCGACCATTTGGGCAACGATCGGAATCGAGCCCCCTTCGCGAATCAAGACCGGTTTGACACCAAATCCTTCTTCTACGGCATCAACTGCGCCACGCATGAATTTGGAGTTAGGGTTGACGACCACTCCGCGACCACCGTGCAAATCGATGACTTCCACCCGAACCCCCGGTGGCGTGTGTTCCGAAATGAACTTGCGCAGTTGGTCTCCCACCGTTTTCGGATCTTGGTTCGGAACGAGTCGGAAGCTGATTTTTGCTCCATTCCAAGATGGGATTACTGTCTTGCCACCCTCTCCTTGGTATCCGCCAAGTAAGCCGTGAACGTCAAAGGTTGGGCGAGCCCATCGTCGTTCGAGGGTGGTATAACCTTCTTCTCCCGTTAATGCATCGACTCCGAGGCTACTGGCAAACCGTTCATCTGAGAATCCAAGGGATTGCCACATTTCGCGTTCCGATGGTTCGAGTTCGACGACCGAGTCGTAAAATCCGGGAAGTTGGATCTTTCCGTCGGGAGTTTTGATTTCGGTGAGGATGCGTGCGAGAGCCAGTGCGGGGTTAGTAACTGCGCCCCCGAAAGAACCTGAATGGAGATCCATTTTCGGGCCATGGACACGTAGTTCGAAGTAGGCGATACCCCGAAGACCGTAGGTGATTGCCGGTTGACCTTTAGCGTATTGAGATGAGTCACTGATGACGATGACATCACAAGCTAGCCGTTTTGCAATTTGTGGCAATTTTGCTTCCAAGACTTCACTGCCTTGTTCCTCCTGTCCTTCAATCAGGAACTTGATCTGAAGAGGAAGTTTTTCTCCGCAGGCTTTCCATGCGAGCACGCTAAGTACGTGCGTTAGCATTTGCCCTTTGTCGTCGGTCGAACCGCGCGCGTAGATGTTGCCATCTCGGATTTCCGGCGAGAACGGCGGAGATTTCCAAAGTTCTATAGGGTCTGCCGGTTGGACATCGTAGTGCCCATAAACCAGTACGACCGGTTTGCCGGGTACTGGATCGGTTTCCGCGAACACCAACGCTGGCCCATCTCCAGGAATCAAATCCGTCTTCAGGCCAGCTTCGCGGAATCGTTCGGCAACCCAATTCGCTGCGATGTCCATGTCGGTCTTCTTGGTGCTGTCCGCTGAAATGCTTGGTATCCGAAGCAATTCAAAGAGTTGTTCCAAGTGTCGTTGTCGGTTGAGATTCAAAAATTCGTCGAGTTTTGAAAAATTCGTCATGTTTATCCTTGGAAAATACTTGCTACCCGTAAAATTGTGCGATGAACGCCCAGTAGAATATACCGAATCGTCACGGGGGGTGTCCCCCGGATTCGGAGCTTCTCGTGAATCAACCGCAGAACGCATAGGCAATCGACCAAAGTTTTGGAGTTCGATCGAACAAAACGATTGGTGTCCAGACGTTAAAACTGCCTCCAGGAGGCCAGAAAGACACTTGGGCAAAATGCCGTGCGGACTGTAGACAATCGGGCCACGACGAAGAGTGATGACAAGGAGACATAAAGTGTCGCAGTCGAACGCAGCAGTTGTTGAACCAGACGTTAAGCCAGCCGA
>JBIJCS010000325.1:0-5806 GCA_044344575.1 Pirellula sp.
CCTTTGATCTGCGATAGTTTTTGGGCTAACCGCGTATCCGCCAAATCTTGGATTCGCGGCAACGGAATCGTGTCTGAGGTCAGCGACAATGTTAACACCGGCGCATCGGCAGGATTTACCTTCGAATAGATCGGTGGATTCGGTAAGTCACGTGGTAAAAAATTCCCCGCAACGTTGATTGCGGCTTGCACCTGTTGCACCGCGACGTCAATGTTCAAGTCCAGTAAGAACTTCAGTGTGATCACCGAACACCCATGAGTGCTCGAACTTGTCATCTGAGAGAGACCGGGAATCTGGCCAAATTGCTTCTCCAGCGGTGCGGTTACCGAGGAAACCATCACTTCAGGTCCCGCACCCGGATAAAACGTTACCACTTGAATCGTCGGATAGTCTACTTGCGGCAAGGCCGCCACGGGCAACTGCCGATAAGCGATCCAACCACTGAGAAGAATCGCAACCATCAACAAAGTTGTCGCGATGGGCCGAACGATAAATAACTTAGAGATATTCATTTCGGGTTTGGCCCAGCCCCGGGAATCGTGATCTTACCCTTGGGTTGCAGCTTGTCTGTACCCTCTGTTACAACCCGATCGCCTTCTTGTAGCCCCGAAGCAATCACCGAACGCCCCGCTTCACTAAAAGCAACCGTTACCTTGGCAATCTCAACCGTCAGGTTATCTGCCTGCACTACGTAAACGTAGAGAAAGTCGGCTCCACGCTGCACAGCAGACGACGGCACCACCACGGCATCTTCCCACATCTTGACCAACAAACGGACATTCACAAATTGATTTGGAAACA
This sequence comes from Pirellula sp., assembly GCA_044344575.1. Classification (GTDB taxonomy): domain Bacteria; phylum Planctomycetota; class Planctomycetia; order Pirellulales; family Pirellulaceae; genus JBKCUI01. Next base: position 802 of record JBIJCS010000325.1, read on the forward strand.
ATGCTTCATTCTCATTCGCAAATGTTGCTTTTAAACGAAGTGTCCCTGTCGTAGGATCCACTTGATTGTCGATCGCTGTAAGCGTACCTTCTGCTAACTTATTCTGAAAACTGCGGTCGTAAGCGATAACGGATAGCGACTTGTTTTCAAGCAACTGGGACTGCACTCGCGGTATCTCATCCTGTGGGATCGGAAAGAGTACCGAGATCGGCTGCAACTGCGTGATCACCGCAATCCCCATGGAACTGCTAGCTTGAATCATGTTTCCTTGATCGACCAGGCGTAGTCCTACCCGTCCACGGATCGGTGCGGTGATGTTGCAGTAGGTAACTTGCAACTCTGCATTAGTTACCGTCGCCCGATCCACATCGACCAGTGCCTGTGCCTGCTTGTAGACAGCTTGTAATTCATCCCGCTCTTGCTGGGACAACGTAGCTCCAACCGGCAGGTTCTTGGAACGCTCGAAATTCAAACGAGCCAATTCCAGTGCTGCCATGTCGCGTTCTAATTGCCCCTTTGCCTGACTCAACGCAGCCTCAAAACCACGAGAATCGACTCGGGCAAGTAACTGCCCCTCCTCGACCATTTGCCCTTCTTGGAAAGCAACGTCAACCAATTCCCCGTCTACACGACTTCGAACGGTCACGCTGTTAAACGCAGTGACCGTGCCTAGACAGTTAAGATACTGAGGAATCGATTCTTTCTTCGCGGTCGCAACCGACACCAGAGGTGGACGCGGAGCCGGACGCTCACTGGCCGCCGGACGGATCCAACCTTCCAATACCGGTTCCCATCGTTCTCGGGTAACGTACAAGCCGCCAACTACCACAGAAAACAACAAGAAAGAAAAAACTCGGTACCAAATGGATTTTCCGGTTCCATTCGGTGGAATCGCCTGCCCGGAACCTAGCTCCTTTCCCAATTCGTTTTCATTGCCCGGTTCGCGTGGAATTTCGGTCGGAGGAGAGGTAGCTGAGCGTGAGCCTTCATCAAGATTCGGAGCCGTCGGCATACGTATGTTTCGGGAGGATAGGGGAAGGTGGGGCTAGCGGAACGCCAGTTTCCTCGTATTGTAGTCGACGGTGGCAACCTTTTCCTATGCGTCACCCTTTCGCACACAAAACGGCCTTGGTCCAACGGAAAAACAGTCCAAATGCAACGATTTCCACGATTTGAACTACCTCGCGATTTCGCCTCCCATCCTCAATCGCCCCGAACAGACGCATCCCCCTGCCCTATCGACTCGCTCGATTTGCTCGAAAGAACGGCTTTCGCTATCGAACTCGCCCGCCAAGCGAGCGACGTGACCTTGGAGTATTTCCAAACCGCAGCATTTCAGGTTGAACGAAAGAGCGACCGTTCTCCCGTTACTGCCGCCGACAAAGAAGCGGAGAAAAAGATTCGTCAAGCCATCTCGGACCGCTATCCCGCCGATGCGCTACTGGGCGAAGAATTCGGAGCGATCGCTGGCCAAACCCCGTTCGAATGGATCATCGATCCGATCGATGGCACCAAAAGCTTCATTTCGGGAGTTCCACTGTACTCAACCTTGGTAGGCCTGACGTATCGCTCTGCTCCTCTCCTGGGCGTGATCGCCATCCCAGCTCTCGGTGAACTTGTGGCTGCCGCACACGGTCACGGTGCTTGGTACGGTAAAACCACGTCGCTGGAAAGTACTCCGTTAACGCGCTGCAGGGTTTCTAGTGTCAACCAACTCGAGGATGGCCTATTTCTCACTTCCCAAGTCGATAATTTCGATCGCCGCCAAGCGCAATCGGCCTACAAAGCCCTTGAAGAGAAGGCCTACGTCAGCCGTTCATGGGGAGACGGCTACGGTTATTTACTCGTCGCAACTGGACGCGCGGAACTTATGGTGGATCCTGTCGTGAATCCCTGGGATATCGCCGCCGTTGCCCCCGTAATCCTTGAAGCAGGCGGGAAGTTCTCGTCATGGTCAGGCTCCCTCGACTTACGAGCTGGGCACTGCTTTGCAAGCAACGGTGTCCTTCACTCCGTAGCCCTAGAGGTGCTCCAGCCCTTTGCATCAAACGGATCTGCCGGATAAATCCAACTTTCGCCTACCCTCAAGCGTAATCGAATAGTTTCCCTATAGCATCGCAACGGTGGAATCGCTATAAGCCAAATCGAGAACCAGGATTCTCGGGATGTTCCCGTAATCCAAGGATCGATTTCCCAGGAGTGAGTCAAGGATGCTTTCACCCTCCACGCGGGTTCGTACTCGCCAACCATTGTCGTTTCTTTTGGTGCTAGCTCTTTTGCCTGCCATACTCACTTCGACAGGTTGCACCAACCTGCTCAAGTCCCTGGTGGTTCTCTTGCACGACCCGAGAACACCCGCCGAATTCGACGATCTAAAAAACAAAAAAATCGCGGTAATCACAACCAGTGAAGGGAACTCCACAAGCGATGCCTCGGCGATCGTCATGCTGGAGAGCTTCAAACAAGTTCTTGCATCGAACATGAAGAAGAAAATCTCTTTTGCCTCCCAAGAAGACACCGACCGTGCCTTCCACGACCAACCACTCGAAGCCCGCAACTACTCTGAAATCTGCAGACAGCTAAATGTCGACTATGTCATTGCGATCGATATCAGAGACTTGAAACTTAAAGATGGTCCAACACTGTACCAAGGTAGCTGCAAATGCAAGCTCGCTGTTTATGATCCCGAGTCCGACAATCGTCCAGTATTCGCCAAAGATCTCAGCGGATTTGTCCATCCAGGCATGGGCAAACCCATCACTGATTGTTCGGAAGCCCAATTCCAAGGACACTACCTCAACCTGCTTGCATGGAAAGCAGCTCGCATGTTCTACAAATGGGATCCGATGGAAGAAGCTGTTCTCGATGCAACCGCTATCTAGTCGATGCCTTGCGACTACGACTATCCATACCTATCCATTCGATCACCAATCCATACCTAGGTCTACGCTGTTCTACTCTGATTTACTATCCCGTCATGAAATCCCTTGCTTGCCTTCTTCCTGAATTCCGTAAGATGAAGAGCTTAACTCTCTTGAACGCACGCTATGTTGCTTTCGTTTTTGTGACGCTTTTTTCCTGCATCATGCAATCGAAGACCACTGGACAAACCGTAGATAAGACGGGATTTAGAATCGATACGGACATCTATTCCGACGAAACAAAGCCTCCGATTAACACGACACAGACCGTCTTCCTAGGCAATCGCGTCATTGAATGGGATGACACGAACCAACGTTTGATCTTGGTCGATTACCAAGACGGCTCGCTAACGGTTGCCGATCTGAAGGCACAAAAGAAATGCAAACTCAATCTAGGCGATCTCAAGTCCCGACTCGAAGAACTCAAAGGACAAATGTCCAGCGAACAAATTGCAACTTGGACTAGCTCCATTCAACCCAACCGAAACCAACTTGGATTTACAGTGCTAGGTTCTCAACGCGCGAACTACCAATTCAAAACCGTCGCGCCGTCTACTCCCAAAATGGCGTCCGACTACGCGGACTTCGCCGACTGGTCCGTCCGCCTTCATGCCGTTTACCCACCCTACAAACCACCTTTGCTCCGCATGCAACTCAATGAACACTTGCGAGCTACCCAAGAACTTCCCTCCGAGATACGACTTAGCGACCCAAGACAGCCTACCGTCAAACCTGTCGTCGCAAGGCTTATAGTCCAAGACACTTTATCGCGGCAGGATCAAGAACGCGTTCGAGATTGGGAAGTTCTTACAGGAACGCTGAAACTTGTCTCCGATGCTGAGTACTTCCGACCTTCCGTAGCGAACGGCCCTACATCCAAAGGGACCATTCGCTGATGCGTAGCCCCAGCAGCGTGCTATCAGGAATCCAACCAAGCTGGGCGATCCTTTTATGGCTGCTATTCGCAAGCTTCAGTGCCGGTCAGTCCAGTACGCAACAGACGGCACAATCGGATCCTGAGATCCGTTGGCCCTACACCTTCGAAGCTAAAAACTTCCGTTTCTATAGCTTAGTACCGCCTAAAGTACTCGAGTCCCAACTACCCTCTCTCGTATGTCTTCCAGATGAGATCGAACAAGCGACGAATTTAGCTTTCGAGAAAACGGAGATCCATGTCCTCGTTTTCGATACACGCCGCTCTCTCGATGAGTATCTACATCGCTACTATCCCGGGATGCGGGCCGCAAATTCCATGTATGTGCGAGGCCCCAATCCAAGCAATACTCCAGGGCTCGTCTTGACTTGGTTCCACTCCGATTGGCTGGTCGATGCAAGACACGAAGCAACCCACGCCCTCCTGCATTCCAAGCACACCGATATCCCACTGTGGATCGACGAAGGACTCGCAGAATACTTCGAATATCCCTCCGAAGGACCAAATCCAAATCCACCCTCGAATCCTAAGTCTCATCCCATTCACACCAAACTGATCCAAACCCAACTGCGATTCGGACAGTTTGCTAACCTACAAGAACAAGAACGCTGGGATCCCAACAGACGACTGTCGAACCAACAATATCGAGATGCCTGGGGATCCGTTGCATTCCTCCTTCATCATGACGAAGGAACCAAAATGGAGTTTCAAACATATCTGCAGGATCTATTCGACAACCGAGCCAGCGGTCATCTAAGCTTCCGACTCAGACGCTCTATTCCCGACTGGAGGATTGCGTACGTGCGCTATTTCCGCGATGCGACGATTGAGATCCCCAACCGTTAGATCTTAAATTCATCCGCCATTCGTCATAAGCCATCGCAAGTGCCTCGGCTTCTTGCATGTGGCTGTCACCACTTAAAGCTTCCGCACGCTCTAACAAAACTTCCGAAGTTACCGGACGATATCTCTCTTGCCATCGACTATCACCCGAACGAAACGCCAGAACAACGGAGAGACTCGCTAAGAGCAACGCAAATCCCAATCGCATCAGCATGCGATCGAAGCCCTCGCCGCGATGCTGCCGCAGAGCTTCCTCAAGGATCCTACCCCTTAAAGTCTCCGACGGAACAATGAAATCTCCAGCCTG
>JBIJCS010000326.1:0-5803 GCA_044344575.1 Pirellula sp.
CGAGCTGTTAGTAGCGACTGAGCAGTTTGAGACGGTACAGAACCAGCATCGGCAGTTGGCAGCGGAGATCGATCATCTCAGCCGCGTGAAGCTTGCGATGGAGACGTCCGTCAATGAATTGACAGACCGGTTAGCAAACAAGTCGACCGACTTCAAGAAGAAGACATTGCAGGTGCATGAGTTAGCGAATCGGTTGGAAGCGTTGACTGAGACGGTGAAGTCCCGAGGAGAGTTGGATGGTTCGATTGGTGGATCGGATAGTCAATATCGTGGGCGTTCTGGCGGTGCTGGTTTGCATGGTCCGCACTGGAACAACGATCAAGTGCAGAAGATTTTTGATCGGATCGACGATATCGATGAATTGACAGGAGAAGGTTTGGAATAAACGCTTGTTCGAGCTACTGACCGATTTTTATTGAATGACTTTGTGAAGGGCTTGGGAGATGAAAAATCTCGCGAGCCCTTCATCGTTTTTTCATTGTTTCTTCATTTGGAAAGTCGTCGGGGATGCGCATTGTGAGGAATGCGCTAAGAATCGGTGAATCGGCGTGTTTGCCACTATGACGCAGTTTCTTGCTGGCTATGTTTTCCGCGTCCTCGCACCGTAGAAATCGGGTAGCGATGGTTCCCATCTGTGCAGTACGGGTGGGAGGGAAATGGAACTGCTCATTGGAGTTTTTTATGAAGATGCGAATTGGTCGGGTTGGGGCCATGCGTCGGGCATTCACGTTGGTGGAATTGCTCGTCGTGATTGCAATTATTGGTATTTTGGTTGGGCTTTTGTTACCTGCGGTGCAAGCAGCACGGGAAGCAGCGCGTCGGATGAGCTGCTCGAACAACGTCAAGCAGATTTCGCTTGCGGTGCAGAATCACGAGTCGAGTTTTAAGAAGTTGCCAGGGAGTGGTCAGTGTGGTTCGACGGGTAGTACGACAACGGTTTACCAGATTCACTCGACAGCAACACAATTGTTGCCTTACATTGAGCAGCAATCGGTTTACAACCTCTTCGATCACAATACCAATTCGATTGCCCATTATGGGGCTTCTCCGAGCGGCAATGAATTCCTAACACCGAGTGGATGTTTGATTCACCGCAATTCGAAGGGGAAGGCTTATGACGACCCGACCCATCCTTCGGGGCAGCTTGCAGCACAGACCAACATTTCGACCTATGTTTGTCCGTCGACACCTTTGGATCCAGGAACACGAGATCCGGTGGATCGGTTGGGTGGAATCGACTATATGTTCATCGATTTGAGCGACGTTGATCACCGTGTTGGTTCTCCGACTTACGGAGCACGTACCCCATCGAGCGATCCTCAATTGGCGCAGATGCGGGTGCAGGGAATGTTGGATTGCGAGGGGAGCAAGTTGGCTTCGTCGACCGACGGAACTTCGAACACCTTGTTGTGCATTGAGGATGCTGGTCGTGCTCATCCGAACGTAGCGAAGTTCGGTGCGTTGTCGGCGCGCAAGACGCCCGTTTCCAGCCCTGCGTTTCCTGTAAACATGATGACGGGGCCCTTGGGACGTCACATGTATGCTTGGGCGGATCCTGATGCGGTAACGAACGGTTATTCCGGTCCTAGCAATGCAATTGCACCGGGAACGCGTACAGCGCGGATCAACAATTACGGCAACGTCACGGGCGGTCCTGCAGAGTGCTTGTGGTCAGTGAACAACTGTGGTCCGAACGATGAGCCTTTTGCATTCCATGGTTCGGGAGCGAACGCTGGTTTTGGTGATGGTTCGGTTCGTTTCCTCAATGCGAATTTGGACGGCATCGTTTTGAAGTGGATGGTAGGCCGCAACGATGGTCAGACATACGAACCTGTGGAATAAGGGTACAGACATGCGAAGTTTTGTTGCTGTTTTGCTTCTTTGCTTAGCGATGGTCGGATGTGGTTATCGTGCGGAGATGCTCAAGGGACCCACTGAGGTGACTGGTAAGGTCACCAAGGGTGGTCAGGCTTTTGGGAACGTTACTTTGATGTTGCAGCCTCTCGAGGCGGGGCATCCAGCACCGTTAGAGGTCAAGGCAGACGGAACGTTCAAAGGGACTTTGGTTCCGGGCAAGTACGCTTATTATCTAGCGCCGAGCAATGATCCAGCGCAGGCTGGGGTATTGAATGGTGTTGATGGTGCGTTGAAGGAAGCGAACATGCAGAGGACGGTCACTGTCGCCGAGGGGCAGAGTCAGTTGGATGTTGCTCTGTAGCATAGTGCTTCGGAACAACGTTGTGACTTGGATGCCGGTAGCGACATGAATGCCGGTACCGATTTGAATCTTAGGAACTACAGCAAGACGGGGACGCTCAGGCGTGCCCGTCTTGTTTTTTTATTGGCTTTGGACTCGCATTGTCGCGATAAGATTTTCGGCACCAAGTCGGTTCAATTTTTCGGCAGCGTAGAGTGCGAGGGCTTCGGCGGTTCGCAGTGCGGATTTGAGAGCTTGGTTTTCCGTTTCGATTGGGTGATGGACGAGGGTAGCAGCCATGGACGTTCCGTCGGTCGAGAAGACTTTGGCGCGGAGGCTGAGATGATTGTTCGTGATGGAAGCTTGGGCGGCGACGGGTGCGAGGCAACCGGCTTGGAGGATTCGCAGGAGTTCACGTTCTGCGTGGACACAGATGTGCGTATTGGGGTGATCGAGGGGTTGCAGTGCCAATTGAGTATCAGCATCATCGGCACGGGTTTCGAGTCCGAGGGCAGCTTGTCCAACGGCGGGTAGCATGATTTCGAAGGGGATGTCGGAGACATGATCGGGAGTGAGTCCGAGGGCGGGGAGGCTTAGGCGGTGCAATCCAGCGTGAGCCAGAACGATGGCATCATAGTTGCCGGCTTTTAGTTTACCGATACGGGTATCGAGGTTACCTCGGATTTCAGAGAGGACGAGATCGGGTCGCAGGTTCAGCAACTGGGCTTTTCTGCGGGGGGATCCGGTCCCGATTCGAGCACCTTGGGGAAGTTCGAGGAGGGAATGGTAATGGAGTGAGACCAGGCAGTCGTTGGCGATTTCTCTTGGTGGGACGGCAGCTAGTTTGAGGTGCGGGATAGGTTGAGTGGGTAGATCTTTGAGGCTGTGGACGGCGACATCGCAGCGGTTATCGAGCAAGGCGCGTTGGATTTCCTTTGTAAACAGGCCGACGCCGCCACCTTGTCCTAAGGGGGTGGTTGTGGTGTCACCGGTGGTTGTGATTTTGATCAGTTCGACTTGGTGACCGAGTTGGGAGAGTTTCTCTGCGACGTAATGTGCTTGCCAGAGAGCCAGGGGGCTATGTCTTGTGCCAATTCTTAGGTGCATCGGTGGAGATTCCGAGTCTTTTTGCTTGGGAGCGGCGAAGGGGCGGTCGGGGAAAAGGGAGCGAAACGGGTAAGTTCGGGGGTGGGAGGGAGGAATCCTTGTGGTTCAGACCTCCGCATTGCAGCGACTTCTTGTTACCATGCTTGGCAGTCACTTTCGCAATGCAGTTTCCCAGACGTATCAATTTTTCGCAATGGATCCACAGCCACAAAACCTTTCCGGGTTGGACTTACCGACGATCATCTTGGCAAGCGTGGTGCTTGGGGTGCTTGCGGTTGCTTCGATTGTGGCTCGCAATTTGAGCAATCAGCCGACACCCTCGGTCAATCCTGCGTTGGTCAATCGTTTTGTGCAGCGTTTGTGGGCTTGGTGGCTCATGTTTGCGATATTGATTTCCGGGATGTTTTTGCACCGGGTTGGAACGATCATTTTGTTTGGATTGGTATCGTTTTGGGCGTTTCGCGAGTTCATCACGATGACACCGACGCGGCGTGGTGACCATCGTGCGTTGTTCTGGAGTTTGGTGGTGTTTACGCCGTTGCAGTATTTATTGATTGGGTTATCGCAATCCGGTTTGGAGTATCGTGGGGAGCGGATCGATTTCTATTCGATTTATAGTGTCATGATTCCGGTGTATGCGTCGCTTTTTATTCCGGCACGGATAGCGATTGCGGGTGACCATAAGCGGTTTTTGGAGCGTTCGGCGCAGATTCAGGCTGGGTTGTTGATCTGTGTGTATTGCTTATCGCACGCACCGGCTTTGTTGGATTTGAAGTTAGTCAAAGCGGACGGGGAGTTGTGGGAAGGCTCTCGGGCGGGGTTGTTATTTTACTTTGTACTGATTTCGCAGTTATCGGATGTCTTGCAATGGGTATGGAGTCGGCTCAAGAGTCAGCGGGTGATTGCTCCGGAGGTCAGTAGTACTCGGACGTGGGAAGGAGTGTTAGGGGGAACGTTATCGACTGGAATTTTTGGAGCGTTGTTGTATTGGGTAACACCGTTTACGCCTTGGCAATCGGCTTGTATGGCGATGGTGATTGCGTTTTTAGGTTTTGCTGGTGGGATCACCATGAGTGCGATCAAGCGTGACCGTGGGGTGCGCGATTATGGTACGTTGGTGATGGGGCATGCCGGTGTATTGGATCGGATTGATTCGTTGTGTTTTTCGGCACCTATCTTTTATCATTTGACTCGGTTTTTTTTCAGTATTCATTGACCGTTGCGAATCCTTTTGGGAGGGAGAACTTGTCATGTACGTTCGTATCCCCAGTGTAGGTCGGGCTTTTCGTTTTAGACGTGCCTTGTGTTTAAACCGTGACTTGCGTGAGAGTCGATTTCAGTGGAGCAAGGTTTCCTTGCTAGTGTTTTGGATTTACTTGTTTGCGGGGGGCGTGTTCGTACCTGCACAGGATAGGGGTAAGGTGCCGGCGGAGGGATCGCGGTCGGGGGCAGTCGAGAAGGGGCAGGTGGAGGAACCGAAGTTAGCTAACGCCGTATTTGGTGGGGGGTGTTTTTGGTGCATTGAAGCGGTATTTGAGCGGGTTTGGGGCGTGCAAAGTGTTGTTTCGGGGTATTCGGGTGGGCAGGTTGCGAATCCGAGTTATGAGCAAGTCAGTACGGATCAGACGGGGCATGCGGAGGTGGTGCGTGTGGAGTACGACCCGTCGATGGTGAGTTATGAGGAATTGTTGCGTATCTTTTTCAAGTCGCATGATCCAACGAGTCTCAATGCTCAGGGTCCTGATTTTGGGACACGTTATCGATCCGTGGTTTTTTATGGCAGTGAAGAAGAGAAGGAGACGGTTGCGGCTTTGTTGGAGGAGTTCAAAAAGAAGCGTACGTTTCGGGGAAAGCTCGTGACGGAGGTTGCGCCATTGCGAGTGTTTTATCCGGCGGAGGAGTATCACCAGGACTACTTCGCTAAGCATCCCGAGAAGCCTTACTGCCAGGTGAACATCTTGCCCAAGATCGGCAAGTTTGAGCGTGGATTTCGCGAGAACAGTCGTGTTCAGAAGCTCAAGGAGCAGAAGGCACAGCGCGAGAAGGTGGAGCGGGAGGAGAAGGCGAAAGAGCGAGCGAAGGGGCGAGGCTGGGTGATTGAAAATGTAGCGGGGACGGGGAAAGCGGGGTTTTTGGGTGATGGGGGGCCGGCGCGGTTCGCTGAACTGAACAATCCGTTTGGGGTTGTGCGTGGCCCGGATGGATGTATTTGGTTTTGTGAATATTCGGGCCAGCGAATTCGTCGGATTCGTGCGGATGGCGATATCGAGACGGTAGCGGGAACGGGCCAAGCTGGGTATTCGGGGGATGGTGGGCTTGCGAAGTTAGCGACATTTCATCAGCCGCATGAGATTCGTTTTGATCGTCATGGGGATTTGTATGTGGTTGACATGCAGAATCATGTCGTTCGCAAAATGGAAATGGCAACAGGGGTGATTCGAACGGTGGTGGGGACGGGTAAGGCGGGTTATTCGGGGGATGGTGGACTGGCGACGCAAG
>JBIJCS010000327.1:0-5775 GCA_044344575.1 Pirellula sp.
ATGTCTTGACTGCCGCACCCGTGTCGACACTCTGATTGGGCATCACATTGAAGAATCCCATCCCCCAAGGTCCCGAACTCGCATCCGTTGGATCCCCGTACATATCACCCGGACCAACACAACCACGGTAGCTCCCACGCACAAATCCATACGCCCCCGTCGTCATCTCGTTTTCCGGTTGCTTGCCATCACTCGGACAAATGAAGATCGGAATACGGGTATGACGCGACGCCCTCAACCGTGGCTCATCTCCAATCGGACCGTTGGGACCTGGATAAGTCGCCGCATACGGAATTTGCCCCAATGTGTAGAACCCGACGTAGACATTGTTCTGCTCGATGTAAGGAAGAATCTGTGCAGTCCAAGTATACGAGTCCCAAATGTCGTACTTCCGCGCGTAAGGAAACTTACGGTACGAACTCTCAAAACTGGCACAACCCAGATAGAGCTGCCGAATGTTGTTCGCGCACTGAGTCCGTCGAGCCGCCTCTCTTGCCGCTTGAACAGCCGGCAACAGCAACCCAACCAAGACACCGATGATGGCAATCACCACCAATAATTCTACAAGTGTAAAAGCCGATCGCTTGTATTTCATAGGGACAGTCCAAGGGACGAAAGGTTGGAATCGCTGATTGCAAGGTGGACGGTAGTGGCCCTCGGGTGGCCTATCGCCCACAAGGAGCCGCCGAACTTAGAGTCCCGCCAAAGCCCCATGTTCCCGAAATCGCCCAAGCCTGCCCGAGATCCGATACAGACGTGATTCGAAAGCAAAACTGCCGGCCAACTGCAATTCACCACCCCGCAATCATACGCATCCGCCCCAGTCATCGCAACACGAACGGAACGAATCCCCCCACAAATACCCGCAAAACAGGAGATAGATTCCCTTTGTTCGCCAAGGCCATGGCAACGGGCACACGGCCACCGCCCTTAAGGCTCGATCTTGCTCCCTAGCACTTTGGCAAATTCCCGCATCCAAGCCGGATGCGCGGGCCAAGCGGCAGCAGTGACCAGATTTCCATCGACATGCGCACTGTCAAATGTCGCGTTCGGGGCCGAATAATTGCCCCCTCCTTGGGTCACTTCAAATTGCACCGCCGGATAACAACAGCAGTGCTTGTTGCGAAGTACACCAGCAGCAGCCAGTATTTGCGGACCATGGCAAATCGCAGCAATCGGTTTGTTCGCGTCCGCAAAATGACGGACTAAATTCAGCACCTTGGGATCCAACCGCAAATACTCCGGGGCTCTCCCCCCAGGCAACACCAACGCGTCATACGCCGTAGCATCGACCTCCTCAAACGTGGCGTTCAAAACAAATCGGTGCCCAGGCTTCTCACTGTAAGTCTGATGCCCCTCAAAATCGTGAATCGCCGTTGCGACATAATCTCCAGCAGATTTTCCCGGACAGACGCAATGACAAAGATGCCCAATCATCGTCAACATCTGATACGGAACCATCACTTCGTAGTCTTCGACAAAATCACCCACTAAAAACAGGATCTTCTTTGCGCTCATCGCCTAAACTTCCTATTACAAAATGAAATACCAACTTCCTACTCACACCCGCTTGTCCCCATTCCATCTGCTCGACTCACTGCGGAGCCTTCGCAGAAGCTTGCGGTGTCTTTGTTCCATCGAGTAGCGGAAAACTCCCTAGCCACAATCCGCGAATCACCTTCGTCATGTGCGGAATCTCTAGCCGCTCCCACTCGTCGGTAACTTGATGGTAATCGCCATGCAATGAACCAGCAGAAAAACTGTGTGCAACGACACCCTTCTCAACGAACGACCAATTGTCGCTCGAGCGGTAGAGCATCGCGCTGAATTTCGGATGCTCAAAGATATCAACACCAAAAGGTTTCGCAGCATCACTCATGATCCCCCCTAAATCCGACTCTCGCCACCCTGTCATCCAGATCTTGCCGTTGGCACCTCCCTCTGGTCGTCCAATCATCTCGATGTTGATGTTCGCAGCGATCTTATCGAGCGGCCAGGAGGGGTTCGCAACGAACTGCCTCGAACCTAACAATCCTGACTCCTCACCCCAAAACGTCATGAATAAAACAGACCGCTTGGGACGCTGCGGCATTGCACCAATCGCATCTGCTAAGGTCACCACCGCTGTCACTCCCGTAGCATCGTCATCAGCGCCATTGAAGATCCCATCCCCCTCAAGCTTGGGGTTTGTCCCGAGGTGATCAAGGTGGGCACTGTATAAAATCGCTTGCTTGGATAACTCCGGATCAGTCCCCCGCAACAACCCGATCACGTTCTTCATCTTCTTGTCTTCTCGCAGCATCGCAGGCGCAATCAACTTGACCGCCCCCATGGTTTTTGTTGCAGGTGAAACAAGCAGAATCGGTAACGACACTCGCTCCGATCGCTCCAAACGCGGCTTGAGCCTTGCCATCTCCCCTTGCTTGAACCACTCACTCTCCGGTTCGCATTCCAACAGCAACGCCTTCGCACCCGCAGCTTGCAACTGACCGGCCAGTCGCATCAATTGCGATATCGCGCGACTACCTTTTGCCGTCGTCTCTAACCTACCCCGCACCATCCCAGTCAACGCAGGAAGCTTCACCTCGGGTTTCTGAAATGCTTCCAACGAGATATCCGACACCGAACCCTCGACTTCAATCGCTTCGTCCCCAGCATTCAATAACCCATACGTCGCAATGGGTGAAACATTTCCTCCTGATCCAACATCGAGTAATGCCACCGAGTTCGGTACACGGTACTGCGGCACGATCGTTTCATGGTAAAAACTACCGCCGTTTGCATCTGCCCCTGCTTCGTTCAGTCCAGCTCCAATTCCTTCCAATCCAGCCCCACGGAATCGGGCTGCAACATAGGCGGCCGCAATCTCAAACTCTTTGCTATTCGTCTCTCGCCCCCCTAGCTCGTCACTTGCCAAAAACGATATTGTCGCAGTAACTCGCCCCTCGGTGATCTGCTCGACTCCCACAGGCAACGTGTCCGGCGAAGCCAATTGCCCATTCGCCTGAGGAACGAAAAACGCTCCTAAAAACAATTGGGCCACTAACGCTCCGATAGTGAGGAAACCACTGTGCCGCAAAATACACAATCTGCTGTCACGCAACTCCAGCCCCACACTTGATCCGATCGCAATCTTCATCGCTTCCTCATTCCCAGTCTTTGGTTTCATTAGTTAAATATCTTTCTTTGCTCGAAGCCTCTTCGCAATTTTCTTTTCCATCGCTCTCGTCTTGAACTCTTTCTCCCACCGTAGTAACGCGAGAAGAATTGGCAACACGATTCAACACCCAGTTCGGCCAGTAGATCGGTAACGAAGCTTCGACCTGTATCGCCTCTCTCGTTGTCGGATGCTCAAAACCCAACCTGCGGCAATGCAAGGCGATCCCCTGAGGAAAACCCTCACTCGCTCCATAAGCCCTATCACCCAAAATCGGATTCCCAATTGCCGCTAACTGGCATCGTATCTGATGCTTGCGCCCCGTAATCAAATTTAAAGACAGAAGACTCTGCCCACCCTGACTTGCCAACACCCGATAAACAAGCCTTGCCAATTGTGCACCCGTCTGTTTCGCAGTCGACACGCGTGTTCGCGTTTCTTCCGGACGACGAACCAAATAATGCTCTAACGTATCGGAGAGCTTCAGCGGACTCCCCTCGACGACAGCCCAGTACTCCTTCGTCACCGTGTTGATCCGGAATTGTTCACTTAACCTCGCCGCGCACTTGCTTGTCCTCGCAAAGGGAACCGCACCAGTGACCGGACCATCAAGCCGACTGACAACCCCTAAAAATACATTGCCAGGCTTGTGGTACTTTTGCTTCAAATAATTCCTCGCAGACTCCAGCAGACTACGCTGATCCGTAGAAGCTCCCTGTACAATCCAATCCGCTGGCTTGTTAATCACCAATAAGTGATTGTCTTCATAGAGTATCTGCGAACCATGCACGGTGTGTTGCCCTTATTCGAACTTTCGTTCACCATACTATAACGGACAATCTTACTTCCCACCTCAAGGGAACCAGCACCTTCCCAGAACATTATTCTCAAACTGAACTCACCAACGTGCCATCCCTCGATCCCATCGCTATCCTCTGCGACCTCGTTCGCATCAACAGCGTCAACTCCTTCTATCCTATCGGGCTCGACTCCCAAGGCCCAGGAGAAGGTGCCGTGGCAAACTACGTAGAAAACTTCTGCCGTGCTCATGGCATGGAAACTAGCCGCCAAAATGTACTCCCCGGACGCGATAACGTACTTGCTCTTCTTCCCGGAAAAAACCGAACGAAAAAACTCTTGCTCGAAGCCCACATGGACACCGTTAGCGTCGACTCCATGAGCATCCCACCCTGGGAACCGACAATCCAAGATGGAAAACTCTACGGTCGAGGAAGCTGTGATACCAAAGCCGGACTCGCATGTATGCTGGCCGCCCTCGCATCCCTTCGCGCAAACCATCAGCAACCCCATTGCGACGTGCTCCTCGCTGCCGTCGTCGACGAAGAACACTCCTGCCTCGGTGTGATCGAACTATGTAAAGACTTAGTCGCCGATGCCGCTATCGTCGCCGAACCGACCGAAATGAAAACGATCATCGCAAGCAAAGGTGTTTTGCGATGGGAAATCCATGCAAACGGAAAATCGGCTCACAGCTCCAAAACACACCTCGGTATCAATGCCATCGAACACATGGCCGAACTCCTGCTGCGCCTTCAAAAAAAACATCGTTCGCTCAACGAAATCTCTCATCCGCTCCTTGGCCCCCCAACCGCAAATGTAGGGATCATCCGCGGTGGTGTCCAAGTCAACTTCGTACCAGATCGATGCACGATCCAAATCGATCGACGATTGATTCCCGGTGAACAAGTCTCCGAAGTTCTAGCAGGATACCAACAAATGCTCGACGAAGCCCAACGCGACATCCCATATGCCGCGTTTTCCATGGATCTCCCCCTTCTGATCGACCCAAGCCTCGAAACCTCAGCCCAAGCTCCCATTGCTCGCATTTCCAGCTCAATTCTTCGCAGAATCGGTTACGACAACCGCCTCGGCGGCGTCCCCTTCGGTAGCGACGCAAGCAAGATCCGACAGAAGGGAATCGATACCATCATCTTTGGACCGGGTAGTATCGACCAAGCCCATTCGGCAGTAGAGTATGTAGACATCCAACAAGTCCAAGATGCTTGTGAGTACTACAAATTATTAATCCAGGAATTCATTCCATGAAACGTCGAACTTGGCTCACGACCGCTTGCTCCGCTATCGCTACGACGACGACCGCACCTGCGTTGGTACGAGTTCTCGGAGCCCCACGGACTGCATCACAGCCTAGTCCAGAACCAAGCACCCCAACGACGCCTACCAATGAAGTCGGATGGATCGACGCCCATGTCCACGTCTGGCCAAAACTTAGCACCACCTACCCTCTGGCTAGCGACTACAAACCAACCGATGTTGTCCCGAACTCCTTCACCCCAGAAGAACTCTTTCAGCACTGCAGACTCGCCTTCGTACAACGTGTCGTACTGATCCAAATGAGCTTCTTCGGGTTCGATAATCGATACATGCTCGATTCTATCGCTCGCTACCCAAAGTTCCTCTCCGGCGTCGCAATCGTCGACCACCAAGCAAAAGACCTACGCGACACGATGGTTAGGTTGCGAGCCGAAGGTGTTCGTGGATATCGTCTTTATGCCAATGCAAAAAATGTATCCGAATGGAAGAACTCAAACGGCGTCAAAGACCTCTTTAAAATTTGCGCGGAAACCAACCAAGCA